>DAISHO010000073.1:0-8618 GCA_036822495.1 Thermodesulfovibrionales bacterium | reverse complement strand
TGGGTTGAGGATGGAGTTATATGGATAAATATAGATAAGCCTTTTGAATTATTACCCATCAATGAACTCAAACTCAGAGGAGTTCATAATATTGAAAATGTAATGGCCTCATCTATAATGGCAATGCTTGGGGGAGCTGATACTGAATCAATAAAAAAGGTCCTTACGGATTTCGGGGGTCTTGAGCACAGAACTGAATTTGTTGAAGAGATTGATGGCGTCGTTTATATAAATGACTCCAAGGGCACCAATGTAGGGGCGTTGATGAAATCCCTCGAGGGATTTCAAAACATTATACTTATTGCAGGAGGAAGGGATAAGAAGGGAGACTTCTCTGTCCTGAGACCCCTTGTTAAGGAAAGGGTAAAGGCACTGGTATTAATAGGTGAGGCTGGCCAGAAGATAAGGAATGCCCTCGGAGATCTTACAGAGACTATATTCGCCTCTGATATGAGAGATGCAGTTAATAAGGCGAGGTTTTATGCAAGGAGAGGTGACACAGTGCTTCTTAGCCCTGGTTGTGCAAGTTTTGATATGTTCAGGGACTTTGAGGAGAGGGGGAGGGTATTTAAAGAGATTGTAAGGGAGATGAAGGATGGTAGCAGGCAGAACTGATAGAACCATATTTGTGATTACAATTGTGCTTTCATTAATAGGGGTTGCCATGGTCTATAGTTCCACTTCTGTTTCTCCTGAGACAGGTGCCCAGTCATTTTATTATCTTAAGAGGCACCTCCTCACCTTTTTAATCGGACTTTTTTTGTTGATAATATTTGCAAATATAGAGCTATCACTCATAAAGAGGATGGCTATACCCGGGATTATATTATCCATGGGCTTGCTTCTTCTTGTCTTTTCAGATATCGGGATTAGCGCTGGAGGTGCGAGGAGATGGCTCAGGCTTTGGCCAACAGCCTTTCAGCCCTCTGAACTTGCAAAACTCTCTTTTGTGCTCTTTCTTTCATGGTATATGTCAAGGAAGGATTATAATCCCCACAGTTTCAAATATATGATTATACCCGTCTTTGTTATGGGAGTATTTCAGGCAATATTTATAAAACAGCCTGATTTCGGGGCATTCATGAGCCTCGGTATCCTTGCCCTCGCAATGATCTACCTATCCGGTATGAGGATTAGATATATAGCCACACTGGGAGTGGTACTTATACCTGTTGTCTATTATCTCATAAAGGAACCATATAGATGGAAGAGGATTGTCTCCTTTCTCGATCCCTGGAAGGATTCTACAGGGAGTGGTTTTCAACTTATACAGTCCCTTATTGCCTTTGGCAGTGGTGGTATTACAGGTGTGGGTATCGGTGAGAGTAAACAAAAACTCCTTTATCTGCCAGCTATACATAATGATTTTATCTTCTCCCTTATAGGGGAGGAGCTTGGCTTTCTCGGTGCTTCTGTGGTTGTAATATTATTCATGTGGCTCTTTGTAAGGGGTATGTCTGTTGCAAGGCGGGCGAGGGATGCCTTTTCCTATTATCTTGCCTCCGGGATATCCCTTATGATTGGTATACAGGCAATTGTGAACTTTGCTGTTTCAACAGGTCTTGCTCCAACCAAGGGACTTCCACTTCCCTTTATAAGTTATGGAGGCTCATCACTTGTGGTGAATATGATTGCTGTGGGAGTGCTCCTTAATGTATCAAGAAACTCAGAGTATATTCTTAAAGAGGAGTTAAGACCAAGGAATCTATTGATGGAGAAAAAAAAGGCTATTGTGCGCATGAGGCGGAGATCTGCCTTCAAGGTTGCTGAGGGGTGTAAATGAAGGTTATTATTGCAGGAGGAGGAACTGGTGGACATCTCTTTCCTGGCCTCGCTGTGGCAGAGGCATTGAAGGAGAGGGGTGTTACGGATATACTTTTTGTCGGCACAGAAAAGGGTATAGAGGCGAGGGTTATCCCGAGGGAGGGATACAGGGTTCAGTTTATCCGCTCCAGAGGTATCGTGGGCAAATCTTTATTAAGGTCTATCGAAGGGTTCTATACCCTCTTTTTTTCTATTATTGATTCCCTGAGGATACTCAGATCCTTCAGGCCTGATATAGTTATAGGGGTTGGGGGATATGCCTCTTTTGGTCCTATCTTTGTTTCCAGACTCATGGGGATACCTTCTGTAATACTTGAACAGAATTCTATCCCTGGCCTCGCAAACAGGATACTCGGAAGATTTTCCAGTGCAGTGTGTATCACCTATCATGAGAGTTTCCATTTCTTTCCGCCCTCCAAGACGATTCTTACAGGTAATCCTATAAGGAGAAGGATTGCTGATGGTTCAAGGGAAGGAGGCTACAGGCTTTTTGGACTTTCACCTCAAAAGGATACAGTTTTTATATTTGGCGGAAGTTCAGGTGCAACAAGTATTAACAGGGCAATGCTCTCTGCCCTGAAGGAACTTCTTGATCTAAAGGATTCAGTACAATTTCTCCACCAGACAGGAGACAGGGATTATGAGCTCGTTAAAGATGCCTATAGAAGCTATGGAATGTCAGGCACGGTAGCACCATTTATCTATCAGATGCCAGAGGCCTATGCTGTAGCAGATATAATAATCTCGAGGGCAGGTGCAACAACCCTTGCTGAGATTACAGCCCTTGGAAAGGCTGCCATACTTATACCCTATCCCTATGCAGCAGGAAGACATCAGGAATACAATGCGAAGAAGCTACATGAGATGGGTGCTGCCATTATGATTCCGGACAACGAGATTACAGGAGAAAGATTAGCAGCAGAGATAAAGAGATTATTAAAGGACAAAACCTTAAGAAGGGAGCTTGAGAAGAATAGCAGGGCCTTTGGAAGGCCTGAGGCAGCAGACTCTGTTGTTAATATAATTGAATCAGTACTTTCAAAGAGAAATTTTAAATTTAATGAGAGGGGCCAAAAGGTCTTGGGCTCACAAAAGGGTAGAGGTTTTTAAGATGATAGGTTTCGAGAGATTGAACGGTAAGATAAAACCAGGTGACAGAAGGAGACCTTTTGATTACAGGGTTATCCACCTTGTTGGCATAGGTGGAATAGGGATGAGCGGCATAGCAGAGGTTCTCCATAATCTTGGCTATGAGGTGAGGGGTTCTGATATAAAGGAATCAGAGACAATAGAGAGACTAAGGAGCATCGGCATAAAGGTCTTTATTGGTCACAGGCCTGAAAATATAGGAGATGCCCATGTGGTTGTTATTTCTTCAGCAGTCTCAGAGGACAATCCAGAGGTTCTTGAGGCAAGGAGACTTCATATACCGGTAATACCGAGGGCTGAGATGCTGGCAGAAATCGGAAGGCTCAAATACACGATTCTTGTTGCGGGTGCTCATGGGAAGACTACAACGACATCCCTTATTGCAAATATACTGGCTGCTGGCGGTTTTGACCCCACCGTAATTGTTGGTGGAAGACTTACAGCCACAGGCACAAATGCAAGGCTTGGAGGCGGTGATTTCCTTGTTGCAGAGGCTGATGAGAGTGACGGCTCATTTCTTAAACTGAACCCAACCATAGCAGTTGTGACAAATATTGATAGGGAGCATATGGATTTTTTTAAGGATATGGAGGCCCTCAAAAAGGCCTTTACAGATTTTGCCAACAAGGTGCCCTTTTATGGAGCAAGCATCCTCTGCATTGATAATCCTCATATCAGACATATACTTCCAGAGATAAGGAGGAGTGTAGTTACCTATGGCTTTTCTGAGGATGCAGAGGTTAGGGCAAGGGATATAGATTATGTTGAAAGAGAAGGCAGGCGATATCTATCATTCCGTATCTTTTATAAAGGTTTTGATGAAGGAAGGTTTTTTGTACCGGTTATCGGTCTTCATAATTGTCTGAATAGTCTTGCATCCTTTATTGTTGCCAAGGAACTCGGTATAGATAATGAGTCGATAAGGAAAGGACTTGAGACCTTCAGTGGTATAAAGAGAAGACTTGAGTTTAAGGGCTTGAAGTCTGGAATCAGGTTTTACGATGACTATGGTCATCATCCTACAGAGATAAGGGCAACCCTTAGGGCTGTAAAGGAGGGGCTCCTCAGTGAGAAAGGAGATAACAAGGCGTTAGCAAGGAGACTTATCCTTATCTTTCAGCCTCACAGATATACACGGACACGAGACTTAATTGGAGAGTTCTCAACCTGTTTTAGTGATGCTGATGTAATGTTTTTGATGGATATTTATTCTGCAGGTGAAAGACCCATAGAGGGGATAAGTTCAGAACTTCTTTATAACTCCATTGTCCAGAGCAGAGAGGCCCTATGGAGTCCTATAAATATCCAATATATACCTGACAGAGAGGAGTTGATAAGGAGGGTTCTTCAGGTTCTCAGGGATGGTGACCTTGTTCTTACCATGGGTGCAGGAGATGTCTGGAAGGTTGGTGAGGAGATATTAAGGAGGCTTTGAGTGGAGGTTCTGGATAGGGATAATGAGATGATGATATTACTCGAAAATGAGCCTATGAAGAGGCACACAACACTGAGGGTGGGTGGGTCTGTATCAGCTTACATAACAGTAACAGATATAGAGACCCTGAGAAATCTTATTCAGCAGTTTAAAGAGAAGGCTCAAAGGTATATTGTAATCGGTGGTGGCAGTAATATAGTCTGGCCTGATGAAGATCTTGATCTGGTTGTTATTAATCTTTCTGGTTTAAGACATATAAAAAGGATTGAAGAGAGGACAGTTCTTGCAGGTGCAGGTCTCAGCCTCTCCGGTCTTGTGAGATACACTGCAGCTTCAGGTCTTAAAGGTCTTGAAGGATTATTCGGCATACCAGGGACTGTTGGAGGTGCTATAAAAGGGAATGCAGGTGCCTTTGGATACGAGATAAAGGATACACTCTGTGGCGTAAAGATTATTGATAGTAAGGGAGAATTAAGAGAGGTCCCTCGGGATAATATTATATTTGGTTATAGAGAATCCTCAATTAGAGATGATGAGATTATTGTAGAGGCAGCCTTCAGGCTTAAAGAGGGCTCAAGGGGAATACTTATAGATATGATGAGGCAATATCTTAAAAAGAAGAGAGAGTCACAGCCCATTGGACTTCCGTCCGCTGGTTGTGTTTTCAAGAATCCACCAGAAGATTTTGCAGGAAGGCTAATAGATGAGGCAGGTTGTAAGGGTATGCGTTCAGGAGATATGGAGGTCAGCACAGTTCATGCAAATTTTATAATCAACAGGGGGAAGGGCAGTCAGAAAGACTTTCTTACACTAATGGAGCTTGTGCAGGAGCGGGTAATGAGTAGATTCAAGATTTTTCTTGAACCAGAGGTAAAGATTATAAGGGCTTAGCAGGTGGAGAGATGGAGAGATCAGGGATTAAAGGATTAAAGATTTGTGTTCTTATGGGAGGACTATCTTCAGAAAGGCAGGTATCCTTGAGAAGTGGAAGGGCTATAGCGGATAGTCTTGAAAGACAGGGATTTCATGTCTTAAGAGTAGACCTCAGGCCTAAAGGATACAGATTGAAAGCAGAAGAAAGGGTTGTCCTGGGAAAGGCTAAGATTAAGGCAGTCCAACCGTCGAGGCTTTCAGAGCTTCTCAGAAGGGAGAGGATTGATTGTGTATTTCTTGCGCTTCATGGTGGCATTGGAGAGAATGGAGCTATACAGGGACTTCTTGAGGTCCTCGGGATCCCCTATACAGGCTCTGGCATAATGGCATCAAGCCTTGCTATGGATAAATTAACCTCAAAGAGATTATTTCAGTCTGCAGGTCTCCGTGTCCCGGATTTTATTGTTCTTGATAAGGAGTGTAAGGAAAAAGAGATAATTGACAGATTTGGACTCCCCCTTGTTGTGAAACCCATTCATGAAGGTTCGAGTGTTGGTGTGAGCATTGTGGAGAGTGGAGCCGAGCTTCTTCCTGCTATTGCTGAGGCGTCCAGATACGGGCAATGCCTTATCGAGAGATATATCAGAGGGAAAGAGGTTCATGTTGGGATCCTTGGCAGAAGAGCTATTGGTGCTGTTGAGGTAAGGCCTCATGAGAGATTCTACAGTTATAAGGCAAAATACACACCTGGCATGACAGAGTATATTATACCTCCTGAGATACCTCACCCACTCCTTGAAAAGGCCCTTGAGTCGGGCCTGAAGGCCCACCAGACATTGGGTTGCAGTGGTGCATCGAGGGTTGACCTTATTGTCAGAGATACTGGCGATATTTATGTCCTTGAGGTTAATACAATACCAGGTATGACAGAGACCTCCCTTCTTCCAAAGATTGCTAAATCAGCAGGCATAGGTTTTGATCAGCTTGTAATGGAGATATTAAGGGATGCAACAGAGAAGGATTAGGAGACTCAGGGATATTGAAGGAAAGAGGAAGAGACCTCCTTTAATCCTCATCTTCATCGGTTTTGTCCTTATTCTACTTAGTATATATGGTACATACAGGTTATTCAGGGGTATCCTTATAATTGACAGGATTATTATAAGTGGTAACAAGGTTCTTTCAGTGGATGATATAAAGTCTATAGCAGGCATCAGGGAAGGAAAGAGTCTTCTTGATATCTCCTCGTCACAGGTCTATCACAGGCTTCTCGGTTCTCCATGGATAAAGGATGCTGTTGTAAGAAAAGGGCTTCCTGACAGGCTTATCATCTGGCTTGAAGAGGCATCTCCACAGGCATTTATCAAAAAGGATAAGAGGTTTTATCTTATTGATGAATCAGGTGTTATCCTTGAAGAGGTCAATAACAGTTCCACGCTTATACTTCCTGTGCTTGAGATTGATTACAGAGATACAGAAATGCTGAGAGAGGCCCTTTCTTTGATAAAGACATTGAAGGATATGAATATAGTGCCAGGCAATAGTAATGTCTTTATTACAGGTATGAGAAAAGAAGAGCTAACCCTTGTCCTGAAAAATCCAGCTTCAAAGGATCTCTTTATAAGGATCGGTTATGGAAGATATGATGAAAAACTTAAGAGGCTTCTGGATTTTGCACCATCTATAAGGCAGAAAGGTTTGAGGCCCTCTGTAATAGATTTGAGATTTGATGACAGGGTTATAGTGAAGGAGACTGTAAATGGCTAAGGATATAGCCTGCATAGATATAGGCACCACTAAGATTTCAGTCATAACTGTAAGGATTACTGGTGAAGGTCCTGTTATTTCAAGGTTAGAAACAGTCCCCTCAAAGGGTATAAGGAAGGGACAGATAATTGATATGGAGGCTGTTTCAGATTCAATAGTAAGGGCTTTCTCATCCCTTTCACATAACCAGATTGACTACATAATAGCAGGCATATCAGGTAATAGTATCAATATCATGGAGAGTTATGGGGTTACAGGAATAGGTGGCAGGAGGATTGTTGAACAGGACATAGAAAATGCCGTTAGGTTTGCAAGTTCTGTTTACATACCTGTTGATCGAGAGTTACTTCACATACTTCCTGTTGAATATTCTGTAGATGGTGAGGTGGGCATTAAAAATCCTCTTGGTATGAGAGGGTACAGACTTGAAGCAAAGGTTCAGATAATAACAGCATCCTTGAGTCAGGTAGATAATCTCAGGGAATGCTTTAAGAGGGCTGGCCTTAGAGTTGATGAGTTTATCTTCAGACCCCTGGCAATATCAAGAGTCGTTCTTAAGGAAGAGGAGATGGAAGAAGGTGTAATGCTTCTGGATATAGGTGGAGGTACTACCGATATAGCAATATTTAAGGATAAAAGGTTTAGTTACTTTAACACATTACCGGTGGGAGGCAATCATATAACAAATGACCTTGCCGTAGGACTTAAGGTGAACCTTCATGAAGCAGAGAGGATAAAGACTAAATATGCTTCAGCACTACTCAGAGATTTGGATGAGTATATTGAGATAGACCTTTCAAGAAGTAAGAGAACTGTCTCTACAAGGAATATTGACGGGATTGTTTATCCAAGATGTGAGGAGATTGTATCATTAATAAAAAAAGAATTATCTAAAATTCCTGAAACCGATAGAGCCATAAACGGAGCAGTTCTTACAGGTGGTTCAGCACTTCTTGGTGGAATGGATCTGCTTTTTGAATCTATTATGGGGATACCTGTACGGATTGGTTATCCATCTATTGCCTTAGTTACAAATAACAAACTTGATTCACCTTCCTTAAGTGTAGTGGCAGGACTCTATGACATGGTAGCAGAAAGATTTGTTAGGTCAAGTAAACCCCCATCTCTGAAAGGAGCTATTATTGAAAAGATAAAGGCAATCATTTTAGGCCACAGGCTGAAGGCTGAGGGTTCCTTAATCAGGCTACAGGCCAAAAATAGGCTACATACTTTAGGAATAGATTTTCCCTAATTACCTGAAGCCTAAAGCCAAAGCCTTAAAAGGAGGTATCCTATGTTTGAGCTTGAAGAACTCACTGATATGAGGGCAAGAATCAAGGTTATAGGAGTCGGAGGAGGAGGAGGGAATGCTATCAATAGTATGATTTCCTCAGGTATAACAGGTGTGGATTTTATTGCTATTAATACGGATACCCAGGCCCTTTCCCTTTCCCTTGCACCATTAAAGATGCAGATCGGAGCAAGGGTTACAAAAGGATTAGGAGCAGGCTCCAATCCAGAATTGGGGAGGGTTGCAGCCATGGAGGATTCTTCAAGAATAGAGGAGATT
>DAISHO010000072.1:0-8687 GCA_036822495.1 Thermodesulfovibrionales bacterium | reverse complement strand
AACTATGGCAACAACCCCTCCCACAAAAAAGACCTACACCTATGAGGACTATGCAAAACTGCCTGAAGGTGTTCCAGACCTTGTGATAGAGATACTTTCTGAGTCCACTGCCTATTATGACCTCAGGCATAAGAAGAATGTCTATGAAAAGACAGGGGTGAAAGAATACTGGATAGTTGACCCTATAGAAAAATCCATAGAGGTTTATGAGAATACTTCTGAGGGATTCAGGCTTTTCATGAGGGTAGTAGAAAAGGGCAGAATAAACTCAAAACTCCTTGAGGGATTTTCTGTTGAACTCGAGAAGGTATTTTGAGAAATCAGGAAGTCTCCTCTTCTGTCTCTTGTAAGGTCTTCCTGTATTCTGCTAATATTTATACATGATACGATATCTTGAAGCCATAGAGACCCTTCCTTCCGAGATAAAACTTCCTCTTATAAAGGTCTTTGAGCTTTTCAAAGAGGAGATAGCAGAGACTGTAAAGAGGTCTGATTTTGAAGAACTCGAGGTAGTTGTTAGGGAACTTGCGGAGGCTCAGAAGAGGGCAAAGCAGAGGCTTGCAAAGCTCATAGGTGAGGTTGAAGACATTGAAGGTCTTCCCCACACTGTTGGATACAGGCTTAAGGATGAGACTTTCAAAGCCCTGCCAGAGCTTCTTAAAAGGGATTTTAACATTGAGGTGGTTGGAAGGCTTGAGAGGGAATTTGTAGAGATAGGAAAGAACAGATATATTGATGTGAATATCTGGGGTAAAGAGAAAAAGAACGGCAAGGAGTATGTAATAATTTAGGAGAAGGAAAGTCCCAGCTGAAAAAGAAAGATATTGACATTTTTCTAAGAATATGAAAAAGGTGAAAAGGCACATCCCTGGAGAGCAAATACCACTCATTATAACTTACATTGCCCATCTATCTGTTCAGGAATACATTGCTGATAACAAAATAAAACTTTACTTTTCTTATGAACTGTGAAAATAACTTATGCTATCCTTTAATATGAAACAAGATAGTCTTGCACTATGTCCTTGCTTATACTGACAGAAAGGCAAGGATATTCGGGCCGAAAGAGGGCAGTTATGGCAGGCTTGCCGATAGTGTTGACCACACCTTTGAGTTCAGTGCAAAGTGCAGGTTCAGCATAGATTTTGGAAAGATATGGTATTGGAGGGTCAGGACAATGCCTAAATTTTCTATCGTCATTCCTATTTATAATGAAGAAGATAATATCCTAGAACTTTACAATCGGCTTACTGCTGTTATGAATAGGCTATGTGATTTCGAGGGATATAGTAGTAGCGATTACGAGATAATAATGGTTGATGATGGAAGTACCGACAATTCTTGGGCATTAATTAAAAATCTTAACACAAAGGATAACAGGGTAAAAGGGATAAGTTTTTCTCGAAATTTTGGCCATCATATTGCAATAACAGCTGGCCTTGATTATGCAAGCGGAAATGCCATAATACTCATGGATGGAGATTTGCAGGACCCTCCAGAGGAGATACCAAAATTGTATGAGAAGTTTAAGGAAGGTTATGATATTGTTTACGGAATAAGGCTTGAAAGGAAGGACCCTTTTTTAAAAAAGTTGAGTTCGAAAATCTTTTGGTGGATATTAAAGCAATTTTCAGGAGTCAACATGCCTACAGGTCAAACGATGCTCAGGATTCTCAGAAATAATGTTGTTGATATCTTAAAGGAGATGAGGGAATACTCAAGATTTATTCATGGAATGATGGCATGGACTGGCTTTAAACAAATACAGGTTTTGATCCACCATGCCCCAAGAACAAAGGGAAAAAGTAAATATAACATACCAAAGATGTTTAAGCTTGCCTTTCATGCCATAACCTCGTTTTCTATAGTACCGTTGAGGTTAGCTACATGGCTTGGGATATGGAGTGCATTCTTAAGCCTTTTCTTCGGTATTTACTTTATAGCAAGGAAGATATTTTATAACATACCTGTTCCTGGATTTGCATCTATTATTGTTGCAATTTTTTTTGTTGGAGGAGTACAGTTACTCGTTCTCGGAATATTTGGAGAATATATAGGAAGGACCTATCAGGAAGTTCAGAAAAGGCCCCTTTATATTATTAAGGAGAAAATATGATAAAGCATCTTGAGTGGGATAGTAAACTTTTAAAAAAAAATATTGGTGAAATAAAAGATATACTCATTAATGAAGAAATAATCAAGGAACATATAGAGGAAGCTAAAAAAAGATCTTACAAGTATCTCATTATTCGTTTAAATGATTTTAAGTGCCATGAGCTTCTCCTTTTAAATAAGTATGGGTTTTACATTTCAGACATTGGTATTACACTAAAAGCTTCATTAAAAGAAATCGTCACAACTCAAATTAACGGATATCCCATCAGAGAGGCTACTCAAAAAGATATTGATTCGTTAAAACGGATAATGCCTGGGCTATTCATTCACAGTAGGTTTTATAATGATCCATTTTTCAGTAAAAGAGAGGCCGACCTTATATTTTCAAAATGGATAGAAAATTCAATAAAAAGGGAGGTAGTTGATATAGTTTTTGTAATACCCGAGAGGGCTTTTATTGCTTGTAAAAAAAAGGGTTCCATAGGTGAAATATCGTTGATTGGCGTAAAAAGGGGTGAAGAGGGAAAAGGACTGGGTAAGGCCTTAGTTTCGCGATCAGTTGAATGGTTTAAAGACAATAAAATTAGCTTTATATATGTGAGGACTCAGCTAAAAAATACAAGGGCATTAAATTTTTACGAATCCCTTGGCTTTAAGATAGATTCCTATGATATAGTTATGGCCTTCTGCCTTTAATACCATACGACCCTTCCATCTTTAAGCCTTACAGGGACCTTTCTTAAAGGAATCTGTTTCTGCCAGATGGATTTGTTGTTTATATACCACTCCATTGTCTCTTTAAGGCCTTTATCAAAATTAGTAGAGGCTTTAAAGCCAAGGAGTCTTTCTGCTTTTTCTGTTGATGATATATGATTCTGAACCTGGCCGAACCTGTCTGGTATGTATTCAAGGTTACTTTCTTTTTCTTTATTGAAAAGTTTTAAGATCTTTTCTGCAATCTCCATAACTGACATACTCCTGCCAGTTCCAATATTTATCACCTCTTTTTTTATTTTTTCCAGAGGAGCCATCAGGGCAAGCTCTATCGCCCTTGCAGTGTCCTTTACATAAATCCAGTCCCTTTTCGCAGAGCCATCCCCATGAATCGTCAGGGGCTCTCCAAGGATACAGCTTGTGATAAACCTTGGAATGACCTTTTCAAGGTGCTGTCTCGGTCCATAATTATTGAAGGGTCTTATGATAACCCCGGGGATATCAAAGGCAGTTATGTAGGAATAAACAAGCCTGTCCGCTCCTGCCTTAGCACCAGCATAAGGTGTTGTTGGATTGAGGGGATGTTCCTCATCCATTGGCTCTCTCAGGGCAGTTCCATAGACCTCTGAGGTTGATATGTGAATAAACCTTTCTACCCTGTCAGAATGTTTTAAAACAGCATTTACAACTGACTGAGTTCCGAGGACATCTGTTACAAAAAACTCCCTGTGGGTATAAAGGGACCTTGCCACATGGGTCTCTGCTGCGAGATGAACAACCATGTCTGACCTTTTTACAAGGTCACTCACAAGGTCTATGTTATTGATGTCTCCATACCAGAACTCGAACCTTTCCGAATTTCTAATTTCTTCGGGAATATTCTCGATATTTGAAGCATAGGTAAGGGCATCAATTACAATTATCTTCCAGTCCTTATGGGCATGGAATATATGCTCAACGAAGTTACTTCCGATAAACCCAGCACCTCCAGTAACGAGTATGGTCTTCATATCTCCTCCATGATATTTTTAAGTGTAGATGTAACGATCTTCAATTCCTCTTCTTTCAATGAAGGATACAGTGGCAAGGAGATAGTCCTTGCGCCAATATCCTCGGCAACAGGAAAATCTCCTTCTTTATATCCAAAGGTCTTCCTGTAATAAGAGAGCAAATGAATTGGTCTGTAATTTACTGCTACCCCAATGCCTGCATCCCGGAGCCTCCAGAGGATCTCGTCCCTTTTTTTAGGAGGCACAAGGATTGTAAAGAGGTGCCTTGCATGTCTTGTATCTGGAAGAGTCTTCAATATCCTGATGCCCTTTACCCCCCTTAATTCCTCTTCATAGAGATTCCAGAGATATTCTCTCTTTTGCCAGAGCTCATCAATCCTTTCGAGCTGACCGATGAGAAGGGCTGCCTGTATATTGTCCATATTATACTTCCATCCCAGAAGAGGCATATCATAGTGCTGGTATCTCTTTGTATATCTATCAATTGCTGATTTGTCAATTCCATGAAGTCTCAAGACCTTAAGCTTATCTGCCACAGTGCCATCATTCGTAACAACAGCTCCTCCTTCACCAGAGGTGATATTCTTTGTTGCATAAAAACTGAAACAGGCAGTAAATGAGAGCTGGCCTGGTTTAATCCCATCTCTTATTGCTTCAATACTATGGGCAGCATCTTCTATAATCTTAAGGTTATATCTATCAGCTATTCTTTTAATCTCCTTCATATTGCACATCTGCCCATAGAGATGGACAGGTATTATTGCCTTTGTCCTTTCTGTAATTGCCTTTTCGATAAGCTCATGGTTAAGGTTGCCTGTATCTTCCTCCACATCAACAAATACAGGTCTTGCCCCGGCATGGAGGATAGCATTTGCAGTTGCACAGAAGCTTAGGGGTGTTGTAATAACCTCGTCACCAGGTCCTATGCCTCCTGCAAGGAGGCTCAGATGAAGGGCTGCTGTACAGCTCGTAACACCTATAGTATATCCTGAGCCCATGTAGGTAGAGAATTTTTCTTCAAACTCTTTTACAACCTCTCCTGTTGTGAGGAATATGGATATTAAGACAGAGTTGACCCTCTTTATGTCTTCGTCATTAATATTGTGTTTGAAGAATTCAATTTTGGCCACGAGATATTATATAATATTTTCTGTGAAAAAAAATCTAATCCTTATCCTCTCTTTCTTTCTCTTTTCGGCCTGTGCAGAGGAGGCAATTGAAAAGCCTCCAGAGATGTACTGGCCTCTTCCACCTGAAAAACCAAGGATAAAACTTGTTGACATAATCATCGGGAGTCTTGATGCAAAGGCACGCTTTGGAAAGCTCAAGCAGTTTCTCTTTGGAGTTGAAAGCGAGGTAAGGTTTATTAAACCCTTTGGTGTTGCTGTAGGTGAGAGAAAGATGTTTGTTACTGATATAAATGGTGTCCACTACTATGATTTTGACAAAGGTGAATTTAAGATTATTGGTACCTCGGAGCTGAGGCTTCCTACAGCTGTTGCCTATGCTCAAAAAAGACTTTATGTTGGAGATTCAATTAAAAAAAGGGTTTATGTATATAATGATAAATTTGAGCCTGTTATGGAGTTTGGTTTTAAAGAGCTTGACACTCCTTCAGGGATAGCCGTTGATGATAAGAATCAGAGGGTTATAGTCTCAGATTCGAAAAGACACTGCCTCTTTGTATATGGTCTTGATGGAAGACTTATCACAGCCTTTGGTAAAAGGGGAAAGGGTCAGGGTGAATTTAATCTTCCTTACGGGATTACTGTTGATAAAAATGGCAATATCTATGTTGTTGATTCAGGGAATTTCAGGCTCCAGATTCTTGATGAGAATGGCAATTTCATAAAGGCCTTTGGCGGTGCTGGCACAGCACCAGGGAGTTTCTCCCGTCCAAAGGGTGTTGCCCTTGATTCAGAGGGCCACATCTATGTCGTTGATTCTGCCTTCGGAAATTTTCAGATCTTCGACTTCCAGGGTAATACCCTCCTTGCTGTTGGCCATACAGGTAGTGGACCAGGGGAGTTCATACTTCCCTCATCTATAGCAATAAATGAGAAAGATGAGATTTATGTTGTGGACCAGATAAACAGGAGGGTGCAGATATTTCAGTATCTTAGAGAGTAGTGTTTAAGTAAATAGGGACTCTCCCTCTTGTTTTTAAAAATAATTAATAATCAGCGAGTTATTGAAAACTTGGGGAGTGCCCCCAATTTTTAAGAGGTGATGCTATAAGGTTATGATTTTTTGAAAATTTTTGAGAGGTAGCTGAGAACTTGGGGTTGTCTCTATTTAAGGGTTGGCATGAATTTTGCTTTTAAGTTATTAAACTCTATGAAAAGTAGCAGAGCTCTTAGAGGCCTATTTATAAATTTTTTTATTATCTCCAGTGCCTTTTGTGAGTTAAATAAGGCTCAGGGATATTTCCTTAAAGGTGACTGGAAGAGGGTAGTTGAGGAATTTTACGCAGAAGGTGTGCAAAATTTGTCACCTGAGTCATTGAATAAACTGGCTTTAAGCCTTTATTACCTTGGTAGATACGAAGAGGCGAAAAGACTTTTAAAGCCCTTTATTGATAAAGACTTGCCTTCAAGGGTTGTCTATTATCTTGTCATTGCAACAAAGGATAAAGATATAGCATTAAAAGAGTTATCACAGATTATCACAGTTGAGGCATTAATATCGCAGGCAATAATTATAATGAATAAAGAGCCTGAAAAGGCACTGTCGCTTCTTAATGAGGTAATTAAGAAAGACCCCGACAATTTCTGGGCATGGTTTTACAGAGGTGTTATATTAGAGTCAAGAGAGGAGTTTATGGAGGCATCAAAGGCTTATAAGAATGCCATAAGGCTTAATCCTTTTTTTGCCCAGGCCCATAATAATCTCGGTTATTGCTATAAGGAGATGCATTACTATTCCTATGCAGTTGAGGAGTATCTCAAGGCTATTGAATTGATGCCTGATAATGCTGGTTACTATTATAATCTTGGAAATGCCTATACCCATCTTGAAAGGATTGAGGATGCCTTTAATGCCTATAAAAAGGCGGTTGAACTTGACCCTAAATTTGCAAAGGCCCATTACAACCTTGCGCGGACCTATCTAAGAAAGGATATGGTAAGGGAGGCTATTGAGGAATTCAGGCTTTATATCAAACATGGTAATAAAGATATATTTAATTTTGTTGCTCCCAAAGAGGCTGTCCTTGAGGAGATAGAACAGCTTGAAGAGTATCTCAAACTCTACGGACCAGTGGAGGGAAGATAAGAATGAAGCGTTTTACTCCCTACTTCCTACTCCCTGCCCCCTACCCCATACTCTCTCTTATTATACTTTTATTTCTACTCTCCTGTGCTCCATCCATAAGAAAGGACATAGATGTCCCCTTCTTCTCTGAGAGAGATACTTCATTAAAAACAAATATTATCCTTCACTCAATAGAAGAGAGGAACAGGACTATTGAGGATGACTCTCGCTGGATAGCCCGTTCTTATGAGAGATTTTTTATTAAAGGTCTTCACGAGATAAACGAAGAAGACTATCCATCTTATGCAAGATTTCTTGACAATGGCTCAGTCTATATAATAGTTCATCCAGCCTACTATACCTTTTTCCAGAAGCCTCTTTTTCCTGTTGAGGCTGAAGACTCTATAAGTCCTGAGAATGAACTTGAAAGGCTTCTCAATGAAAAGAGCCTTTCACCAAAGACCAGCCTCATAAAGGCACAGGAGAAATCCCTGAGGGATTTTCTTGAATATGCCTCAACAACAAAGAGACTCATTATCCTCATACTTCCTGGGGGATACAAAAACTATCCTGCCTATAGATTTAAAGGTCAGAGGGATGAACTCAGGAGATATATCAATGAGGTAACCAATGAGTCAGAATCTGTTATCTACCTTTATTCAAAAAAGCCAAATAGAGGTCTCCTCTATGAGAAAGACACAGCAAGATTATTAAAATTTCTATCAGTCATAAGACCCAAAAGCATCCTCATAGGCGGAGGTTATCTGGGAAGGTGTCTTGAGGACTTCTGGAGGACCATGGAGCCCTATTATAGCGATAGACTTTATCTTGTCCCTGAGCTCATTGCCATATCCCCATCTGATATAAGCATCTTTCAGGCAAGGAGTATGTTGAGGTCTGATGGTACTATTGATATAGAAAAACTCACAAAGAATATTAAGGAGAACAATATAGCAAATCAGGAGATACAGCCAAGGGTGAGGAATATTAGTAATTAAGACAGGGATTTTGCTTGACAGGTTTTACGGGATATATTAAGCTATGTTAAGATTTTAACGGGAGGTTCAGATGGTAGAACTGGAGGAGAGGATAGCGAGGCTTGAGGGAAGGGTAGAGGAGCATTCGAGGTTTTTTGAGTCCATAAGTGTAAAGCTCACCCTTCTTGAGGATAAGGGAGATAGGAACAGGGAAATGCTTGAAGAGAAGATAGACAGCAACAGGAAGGAGCTTGAGGAAAAGATAGACCTTAATGGGAAGAAGCTTGAGGAAAAGATAGACCTTAACGGGAAGGAGCTTGAGGAAAAGATAGACCTTAATAGGAAGGAGCTTGAAGAAAAGATAGAATTGCTCAGAAGGGACATGCTTGTATGGTTTCGGTGGATAATTGGCATTCAGATAACTACCTGGATAACTGTTTTACTTGCCATATTGTTTAAATAATCTTTTAAGGCTCGGATAAGGTTTTAATCCTTGAGAATTTTTTAAAAAGGAGGCAGAAATGAAGAGGTATGTCCTTCCTGCCCTTGTCCTTTTTATATGTATTGTAGCTTTTGTTTTTGAGCACGAAAGGACCTCTGCCCAGGAGGTTGATTGCCT
>DAISHO010000071.1:0-8748 GCA_036822495.1 Thermodesulfovibrionales bacterium | reverse complement strand
ATAACAAGGGATGAGATAATGGATTTTCTCAGAAAGACCTTTTATGGTTATAAAAGAGATGTTAGCAGGATAAAACCTGTTATTGACAGGCTCCTCGATTTCTTTTTCAAGGAGGAACTTATAATTGAAAGGTCAGGGAAACTCAGACCAACAATCTTTGGCAAGAGGTCCTCTGAATTATACATAGACCCTCTTACTGCTGTGACCTTTAGAGATGCCCTCAGGAGTCCTAAACCGAAAAGGCTTATATCGCTTCTTCATATGATATGTCACACTCCCGATATGAGCACCCTTCAGATAAAGGAAAGGGAGATAGAAGAACTCCTCGATGCCTATTATAAATATGAAAAGGAGCTTTTGATTGATGCTGAGTTATATTCCATTGAGGACCTCCTTTCTGAATTGAAGACTGCACTATGCATCTCTGAATGGATAGAGGAAAAGACAGAGGATGAGATATGCTCGAGATACGGGATAGGTCCTGGAGACCTTCATACTATAGTGGAGCTCTGCGACTGGCTTCTTTATGCAGCAGGTGAGATTGCAAGGATTTTTCAGTTAAAGACCCTTCTTAAACCCCTTTCACTCCTGAGGATGCGTGTCTCCTACGGAGTAAAAGAGGAGCTCCTTGAGCTTGTAACGCTTAAAGGAATAGGAAGGGTAAGGGCAAGGTCTCTTTTCAATTCAGGCATCAGAGGCAGGGATGACATAAAGAGGGTTTCTGTTAAAGAGATTGCAAAGGTCCCTGGAATAGGACCCACCATTGCAGAGCTAATAAAAAAGCAGGTTGAGCAGGAAGGCTCGGCTTGAGAGTCAGGTTTATATTATGTTAGACTTCTCTGGAGGTATGCTATGAAGAGATTAATCATCTCAGTCTCTTTGATTCTTTTAATATCTATTCCTGCTATCTCAAATGCCCTTTTGAATGTTCATTTAAAATCAGAATTCGGTCAGGCCGGTTCTGGACCAGGTCAATTCATTTCCCCCCAACATATTGCAATTGATAAAGATGGCACAATTTATCTGGTTGACAGGGGAAACAGGAGGGTCCATGTTATGACTCCTGATGGGAGGACCCTCAGAACCTTTGGAGAAGAAAAATCAGGGAAAGGTTATCTTGATGAACCATCGGGTATCGCCCTCTATGAAAATTATGTCTATGTCTCTGATACTGGAAAGGATGTGATATTTATATTTACAAAGGATGGGAAATTTGTTACTCAATTTGGAAGGTCTGGAAACGGTCCAAAGGAGTTTGATGACCCTGCTGGCCTTACACTACATCTTGGCACCCTTTATGTTGCTGACAGGGGAAATCATAGGATTCAGGTATTCAGTTCTGATGGCATATATCTTGGTTCTTTTGGTGAAAAGGGAGAGAAGGAGGGTCAATTGAGGGAGCCCTTTGATGTGGCAGTGGATTACAGAGGTTATGTGTATGTTGCTGATTACGGAAATTCGAGGATTCAGGTCTTCACTCCTGATGGAAGATTCAAGAGAAATTATTACAACCTAAAAAGTCCTGTTTCTATTGAAATTGATGAGACAGGTTTTCTGGTTGTTGATAGCGAGGACTATAAGATTAAAAAATTCGATTTTTCTGACAGACTTATCTTTACTGCAGGCACAAAAGGTGATAGCCCCGGTCAGTTCATGAGACCATCAGGAATAGCCCTTTCTCCTGATGGATATGTATATGTCTCTGATGCAAGAAAGAACACCATTCAGGTCTTTGCACCAGAGAGGTCTCCAGTCCCTTCTGTTGAGTTTATGCCACCAAGGGATTCTGTAAATCTAATCAATGAAGTAAATATAAAGGCCTCTGATGTCTGCTGGTGGGGTGAAGCCCTTTATGCTGTAAGCTCAGAAGATAATGCCATATATGTGATAGAGGGTGGTTCTGTAAGAAGGGTAATAACAGGAAGTGATAAATATAGACTGAAAAGTCCCTCTGGCATTGCCATTGACAGGGATGGTTATATATGGGTATCTGACACAGGTAATGACAGGATTGTTAAGTTTTCTCAGGACGGAAAACCTGTTGCAGAGTATGGGGGCTCTGGAAGCAGAGAAGGCCATTTTTCATCTCCCAGAGGTATCTATATCTCTCCAAAAGGGATAGTCTATGTTGCTGATTCAGGAAATGGAAGGGTTCAGATACTGAGCACGGACGGTGTATTCATGGGTCAGATTAAAAAGGCAAATCTCGTGAATCTAAAGAGACCAGTGGATGTCCAGGCTGATATTCAGGGAAATATCTATGTAGCCGATGCTGATCTTCATACTGTATTTAAGATAAATCCTCAAGAGAGGTTGATCCTCTCCATTGGTAAAAGAGGAGAGGGGAGAGGAGAATTCAACACCCCTGTATCCCTCTTTGTAACCCCTGAGGAGATTTATGTCCTTGATTCAGGAAATTACAGAATCCAGGTCTTTGACCATGATGGAAGATATTTAAGGGAGTTTGGTAGCAGGGGTGATGACAGGGGGGGCTTTATTGGTCCATCTGGTTTGAGTACTAAGGAGCAGACCATCCTTGCAGTAGCAGACAATAAGAGGACACTGCAGATATTCAGAATCCTTCATACACCAGCCAGGGTTCTTAATGTAAAGGCATTACCTGGCACCAAGGTGATTAATCTCTCCTGGGCACCATCTCAGGAATCTTATATTGCTGAATACAGGATATACAGGTCAGAGGATGGAGTTAATTACAGGTTTATAGGCTCCACACCTGGGACGAATTTTACAGACAAAGATGTTACTCCTGAAAAGACCTATCATTACAGGATAAGTGCAAGGGCAAGAGATGGGTATGAGGGACTTAAGAGTGAGCCAGCCACATCAATAGCGAGAAAGCCCCTCATTCCTCCGCCATCAGGGATTGTTGCAAAGGCTTCTGTGAGAGAGATTGAACTTAAATGGAATGCAGACGGTGGAAAGGGATTTGTCGTATTGAGGAAGAAGGACAGTTCTTACGAGGAGATTGGAAGGATAGAAAAGCCCTTTTTTATTGATAAAGGTCTTTTACCCGACACTGAATATACCTACAGGATAGTGAGCCTCGGTCCTGATGATGAAAGAAGCGAGCCTGTAGAGATAAAGGCAAAAACCCTTAGTGATAAACCAGGGCTTGAGATAAATGTATTGCAGATGAGGGATATTATCACAAAGGCATACAGGCTTTATGAGAAGGAAGGTCTTGGAAGGCTTAGGCTTAAAAATATCTTAGAAGTTCCATTGAAAGAAGTAAAGGTCAGGTTCATAATAAAGGAATTCATGGATGCTCCCTTTGAAACTGAACTGAAGGAAATCCCCCCTCAGCAATCTGTTGATATTGAACTCAGGCCAGTTCTTAGTAGAAAGCTCATGACATTGAGAGAAAACAGGGGACTGGAGTCTGAGATAAAGGTATCCTACAGAGGTTATAATGAGGAGAAAACCCAGATTCTTTCTCATAAGATAATGGCAATCTATACAGGAAGGCAATACACAGAGGCAGAGGCAAAGAGACTCGCATCAGCTATGAACCTCCTTGATGATAGTGTATCAAAACATAAACTTGAAAAGGAGCTTGTAAAGAGATTGAAGGAAAGGCTTAATACGGATGAGGATATATTCAAAAGATTGAGACTTAAAGGTCTGAGTCCATCAGAGGTCGTTATTGTCCTTTATCTTTCAAGGACAGATGAGCAGGGTATCCTTATGCTTAAGGATTCAGGGACACCATGGCCTGAGATAATCACTATTTATGATATGTCACCATCCGAGATTGCATCGTTCATTGCGGAGATAGAGAGGTCTCTACCAAAGCCAAAGCCGAAACCAAAACAGAGAGAGGTCGAGAAGGGATTTTATCAATAAATGAATAGCAGGCCTATTCACTGCGGTTAGGCTTAAGGCTTCAGGCGTTAGGCTTTAGGGAAATAGGCTTCAGAATAAGGTATGCAGCGTAGGGATTAGGGAGTAGGGTGTAGGGTGTAGGGTGTAGGGAGTAGACTAATCGCCCCCCTTACTTTCGCCTATCGCCTACTATAGCCTGTTCTTTAGCCTTCTTCAGTCCTTATAATAAAGGACTGTTGACTCAAGATGTTCTATCCTTGCTGTCTGGGCCTTGTCAGGAGGCACATCAGGTATATAGACCTCAAAGGCCTTGCTTCCACCAGGAGATAATTTCTTGATCGAAAACTCTTTTGACTTATCAAGTATGGTGAGACGGAATTTTATATTCTCCTGTGGAAGGGGTGTCCCGTTTATAATAGTTCCCTTCACCATTACACCTGTAAGATGGGGTTTTGCTGAGAGCTTTGCAACCATAAAGTCCTTATCGAGCTTTTGTACAGCAGGTATTGTGAGATTGACAAGACCTTTTTCCTTCTGCTTCTGGAGCTCTTCCATTATGGAAGAGGTGTCTTTCTCAATCTTTTCAATCTTCGGTAGCCTCTTTTCTACTGCCTCGATCCTCTGGGAGAGGGTCTTTATGGTCTTTTCCTGTTCCCTATTCAAATAGATTGAAAAACCTATGCCACCGGCAAGAACTATTAAGACAATCGTAAGAAGGATCTGCACAAAACCTCTACTGTTATTTACGCAACCAATTGCATTCTTCATTTTTTCCTCCTTTATATCGAGTACTTAAAAATATATTAAATTTTAGCTCCATTCACTTAACGCAGTCAACAATCTTAAACCTATTCTTCACCCTGTTTAATGTATAATATTGCCATGCTAAAGATTCCTTTTCACATACAGATACCGGATATAAAGCCACGATTCAATGTGATTGATATAGTGGTCTTTGTCTTTATTGCCACTGTCCTTTATATTGTTATCTTTATTGCCTCAGGCTGGAGGGCAGAATATCAGCCCTCTGTAGAGATTGACCTTTCAGTATGGAAGATACCCCTTTATGCTATTAACTCCATCTTCAGGATTATGGCAGCCTATGTCCTCTCTTTTATATTTGCCCTTTGGTATGGTTATACAGCAAATAAGTCAAAATGGCATGAAAGGATAATGATCCCCCTCCTTGATATCCTTCAATCCATACCTGTCCTTTCCTTTCTTCCTGGTGTGGTTCTTGCCATGATTGCCCTTTTCCCGAATTCAAGGATAGGTGTGGAACTCTCCTCAATACTTCTTATATTTACAGGCCAGGTATGGAACATGGCCTTCAGTTATTATAATTCCATGAATACCTTACCAAAAGAATTAAGGCAGGTTGCTCAGGTATACGGGCTGTCAAGATACCAGAGATTCATAAAGATAGAACTTCCCTACAGTGCCATAGGGCTTATCTGGAATAGCATGGTCTCTATTGCTGGAGGATGGTTTTTTCTTATGGCCTGTGAGATGTTTGTCCTGAAGGACAGGGACTTCAGACTTCCTGGTATCGGTTCTTACATCCAGACAGCTGCAAATCATGGTGATATAGAGCGTGTTCTTTATGGACTGGGAACGATGATTTTTATGATTGTTCTCTTTGATATCCTTCTCTGGAGACCTCTCATAGCCTGGTCTCAGAAGTTCAGATTTGATACTATTACTGCTGAGGATGAACCAGAATCTTTCGTTCTGAATCTTCTGAGAAAATCTACACTCCAGAAGTGGGTGATTGCAAGGACTTCTATCTTAAACAGAAGGCTTGATAAATTTTTCCGAAGCTACGAGGGAAAAAGGACGGACAGGACATGGAAGAAGGTTGTAAAGTTCTTTATGACTGGCTCTATTATTGTCCTTCTTCTCTGGGCTGCTGTAAAGGCAATAGGCTCTCTTGTGTTGCTGCCGGGTGATGAGTATCTGCTAATTATTAAATCAGCCTTTTTTTCTCTTTTAAGAACAGGTTCAGCCATCTTTCTTGCCCTCTTATGGACTGTGCCAGTTGGCGTACTTGTAGGGCTTAATAGAAATGTGGCAAAGGTGATGCAACCAATTATCCAGATACTTGCCTCTGTTCCAGCCACTGCCGTTTTTCCTGTTATAATACTTTTTCTTATAAAACTTGGTGGAGGCCTTGATATAGGAGCCATATTTTTAATGCTTCTTGGAACACAGTGGTATATACTTTTTAATGTTATAGCAGGTGCCTCTGCTATCCCCAATGATCTGAGAGAGGCAGCAAAGATCTACGATCTCAGGGGTATAAAGAAGTGGAAGGTCTTGATTATCCCTGGTATATTCCCGTATCTGATTACAGGTCTCATAACTGCCACAGGTGGTGCCTGGAATGCCACTATTGTGGCTGAGCATGTGACCTTCGGAGGCAAAACTATGGTCACAACAGGCCTCGGTGCACTTATAAGCGAGGCAACCCTTGAGGGAAATTTCAGATTGCTTCTTGCAAGCACAATGGCGATGGCAATTATAGTGGTTGGGATAAACAGGCTCTTATGGAAGAGGGCCTTCCAGATAGCAAAGGAGAGGTACAGACTGGAATGAGTCTTCTTGAGGCAAAAAATATCTCAAAGTCCTTTCCGATGACAGGAGGCAAGAGCCTCCATGTCCTTGAGAATATAAATCTTACCGTTAGGGAAGGAGAGATAGTATCAATTGTTGGACCTTCTGGTGCTGGAAAGTCCTCTCTCTTGAGGATACTATCAGGCCTTGCAGAACCAACCTCTGGAGATATCCTTTACCACGGTAAACCATTGAAGGAGGCAAAACCTAATATAGCCATGGTATTTCAGAGTTTTGCAATCTTTCCATGGCTTACCGTCCTTGAGAATGTTGAGATAGGTCTTATTGCGCGGGACCTTCCTCCAGATGAGGCTCACGAGAAGGCCCTTAAGGTAATAGACCTTGTAGGACTTGATGGATTTGAGGAGGCCTATCCGAGGGAGCTATCAGGCGGGATGAAGCAGAGGGTTGGTATTGCAAGGGCTCTTGCAGTCGAACCCGAGATACTATTTATGGATGAGCCCTTTTCTGCCCTTGATATCCTTACTGCTGAGAACCTGAGGAGTGAGCTTATTGACCTCTGGCTGAAAAAGCGAATGCCTACAAAGGCTATGCTCCTCGTAACTCATAACATAGAAGAGGCCATAGAACTTTCAGACAGGATAATTGTTATGAGCCATAACCCAGGAAGGATAAAGGCTGACCTTGTGGTAACCCTTCCTCAACCAAGGGACAAGAATTCAAAGGAATTTAAATATCTTCTTGATGAACTCTATACAATACTTACCAGACCTCCTGAAGAGGTGCCTTTCCTCATAAGAAAGGAGAGATACCAGTTTTTACCTCATGCAAAGATTGGTGCTATAAGTGGTCTTATAGAACTTGTTTATGATAAGGGTGGCAGGGCTGATATACCACAGCTTGCCTTAAACCTGAGCATGGAGGTGGATGATATCTTTCCCCTTACAGAAGCAGCAGTCTTCCTTGGACTGGCTGAGATTAAAGAAGGTGATATAATCCTTACAGAGCAGGGGAGGGTCTTTGCAGAGGCTGATGCATTAAGTAAGAAAGAGCTTTTCAAAGATATGGCCCTCAAGAATATCCAGCTAATAAAGCAGATTGTTCAGGTCCTTTCTCAGTCAGCAAAACACAGGATTTCAGAGGACTTCTTTATAGAGATCCTTGAAAATCACTTTACAGAAGAGGAGGCCTGGAATCAGCTCGAGACAGCTATTGACTGGGGAAGATATGCAGAACTCTTTGCCTATGATTATGATACAGGAGAGCTTTATTTTGAAGAGGCAAAGAATGAGGGTTAATAATACTTATAATAGGCTGAGCAACTTCCTTCAGTGCTCACCATACAGGCACCAACAGGTGATTCAGGAGAGCAGACTTTTCCGAAAAGAGGACATTCAGGTGGAATGCACATACCCCTTAGGACATCGCCACATCTACAACCTTTTTTTTGAGCCTGGTTTTTATACTCGGGTTTAATCTCGCTCTGCGACAATATATCCCATCTGGAATATTCCTTCCTGAGCATAAGGCCACTCTCAGGTATCATACCAATCCCCCTCCACCAGGCATCACAGGGTTCAAAATATCTCCAGAGGATGTCCATTGCCTTTTTGTTGCCCTCAGGCCTGACAGCCCTTGTATATTGAATAACTATGTGATCTTTTTTCTCTGCAATGCTTTCAACAAGAATCGCTATCCCCTGAAGTATATCTTCTGGCTCGAATCCTGTAATTACTGACGGGATATGATATTGCCTCTGGATAAACTCGTAGGGTCCTTTGCCAATAATAGTGCTCACATGTCCAGGGAGGATAAACCCGTCTATCCTTATTTCAGGCGAATCAAGAAGGGCTTTGAGGGCTGGTGGCACAAGCTTGTGGCTGGAATATATAAATAGATTTCCTAATTTCTTCTGTTCTGCAAGATGGAGGATACCAGCTATAAGAGGAGAGGTTGTCTCGAAACCTACTGAGAAGAATAGAACTTTTCTATTAGGTTCCTTTTCAGCTATCTCAATAATGTCAAGGGGTGAATATATTACCCTTATGTCTGAGCCTTCAGCCCTTGCATCCTGAAAAGAGGCCTTTGTGCCCGGAACCCTCATCATGTCACCAAAGGTAAGGAGTATAATATCTCTGTTTTTTGATATTTCAATAGCAATATCAATATCCTCCTGTGGAGTAACACACACAGGACATCCCGGACCACTAAGAAGCTTTATATTTTCGGGAAGCACTGTCCTTATGCCACTTCTGAATATGGCGACTGTATGGGTTCCGCAGACCTCCATGAGCCTTATCTCACGGTCAATTTTTTCTGAAAGTCTCTTTA
>DAISHO010000070.1:0-8845 GCA_036822495.1 Thermodesulfovibrionales bacterium | reverse complement strand
GGGATGCCTTTCCAAACTTCAAGAAGCGGATGTGAATCTCGTAGGTGGTCATACAGTAGATGACCCTGAGGTAAAATTCGGTCTTTCTGTAACAGGTATCGTTGAAAAGGAAAGGATTCTCAGAAAAGATGGAGCACAGCCGGGTGATATTCTCTGTCTCACAAAACCCCTTGGCACTGGTATAGCAGTAACTGCCTTGAAGGCAGGGAGGCTTTCTGAAGAATATCTTCAGAGCCTTTTATCATGGATGCTGATTCTCAATGACAGGGCAAGGGATGCTGCCCTTATGGCAAAGGCAAGGGCATGTACTGATATTACAGGATTTGGACTTCTTGGTCATTGTCTCAATATGATTTCTGATAGGCCTGTTGACTTCTATCTTAATTTTAACAAAATCCCTGTTATGCCCTTTATAATGGATCTTGTTCAGTCAGGTCTTGTGCCAAAGGGTGCCTATGAAAATCTTAACTTCTTCAAGAAGTCAATTGTTACTCAGCTTGATGAGGATAAACTATTGATCCTTGCTGATCCCCAGACATCAGGAGGCTTGCTTTTCTCTGTATCACCAGAAGGGATTCCTTGGTTGGATAAGGCGGGCATATTCTTTTCTGTTATAGGAGAGGTTAGAGAAGGTTCTGGTAGGATATATATAGTGTGAAGGCATCCACTGTTACATCACCAGCATTGGCCAGTATAATATTTGTCCTCCATAGCCATCTGCCTTATATAAAGGTTCCTGATACAAAAGATTCAGTCGAAGAGACATGGCTATACGAGGCAATAATTGAATCTTATGTCCCACTTATCTTTTCCTTTGAAAGACTTATCAATAAAGGAGTATCTTTTAAATTAGCATTATCCCTGAGCCCTACCCTTCTTGAGATGCTTAATGATGGGGATCTACAGAAGGGTTTAAAAAGGCATCTTGAGAGATTGGAAGACCTTGTTCGATTAGAAAAGAATAGGAGCTATCGGTTTAGAGAGGCTGTCCAATTTTATAGGAAAAGACTCAAAGAGATTAGAGATTTTCTTCAAAAAAGGAAGCTCATAGAAGCTTTTAAAGAGCTTAAAGAAAGAGGAAATATTAGCCTTATAACCACTACAGCAACCCATGCCTATCTTCCTTTATTTTCCCAATATCCCTGGGTATTGGAGGAGCAGATAAGGGGAGGAATAGAGATATTTAAGAAATATATTGCCGAGAATATTTCAGGTTTATGGCTACCTGAATGCGGATATTTCAGAGGTCTCTTTGAATATCTCAAAAAGTTCCAGATAGACTGGACAGTCCTTGAGGGTCACGGCATTGCCTTTGGCACACCAAAGCCGGAAACTGGTATCTTCAGGCCTGTAAGGTCTACTGAAGGTGTAGTGATTTTCCCAAGGGATGCAGAAACATGCATGCAGGTGTGGTCAAGGGAGGTGGGTTATCCAGGAAATGTCTGGTACAGGGATTTTTACAAGGATGTCTGTTATGAGCTAAATGATAGTGATTGGAAGAGATTCAGACCTGACGGAATAAGACACCATACAGGTCTAAAATACTGGAGGATTACAGGCAGGGAAAGTAAAGAACCTTATCTCAGACAAAGGGCAATTGAGCAGGTTGAGATTGATGCAAGGCACTTTGTTGACTTTCTTAAAAAAAGGGCTATTATGGCAAATCGTATTACCGATGACCCTGTCATAGTGCTTGCCTTTGATACAGAACTATTTGGTCACTGGTGGTTTGAAGGGCCTGAATGGCTTGAAAAGGTCTTTGAGCTAATATCAGAAACCAATGAACTCAGGCTCACCCTTCCTGAAGAAATAATTTTTAGCTCCCTAACCTTTAAAGAAATAGACCCCCTGCCATCGAGCTGGGGAGAGGGTGGTTTTAACAATACATGGGTATCACGGGAGAATTCATCCTATTTGAGGTTGATATACAGGGCAACAGAGCTTGTAGATAGCCTATTAAAAAAATATGCTCAATCAACAGCGAAAATAACATCTGAGGAAAAAATGACATTGATAAGGGAACTATTGCTTTTGCAAGCAAGTGATTTTTTGTTTATGCTTAAAAGGTCAAGCTCAAGCAGTTCTTATGCTGAAAAGAGGCTCAGAGGGCACCTTAACAGGTTGGGGTTTTACCTGTTTCGCTGAAAGAGCTTTTCATATTCGTATCTTTTTAGATAATCTAAAAATTCATTGGTTGCTGCATTAAATACTGCATTTTTATGAATAAGAGAAAAGTCCCTTGTAATTCGTTCTTCTTTTAAAGGGATCATCCTTAGAGTACCCCTGCTTACCTCTCTCCTTACCGCCCATTTTGATACAATTGAGATGCCAGCTCCATCCTCCACCGCCTCTTTTATTGCCTCTGTGCCTCCGAGTATAGCTGTGACATTGAGATCAGATGAGGAAATACCATACTTTAATAGATACTTTTCTATAACCTGTCGTGTGCCAGAGCCTTCTTCCCTTAAAATAAATGGTTCTTTTGCAAGGTCATGAACAGAGATATTTTTTCTGCTTGCATAGGGATGAGAAGGAGACACAATCACGACGAGCTCGTCTTTTAAAACCCTTTCCGCCCTTAATTTATATTTTGACACATCCCCTTCAACGAGACCAAAGGTGATTATCCCATTATTAAGGTGATCTACTATCCTCTTTGTATTGCCAATTAGGAGGTGAAATCTTACCTTCTTATTTATTTTTTTAAAATCAGATATTACAGAGGGCAAAAGATAATTGGCAATAGTTGTGCTTGCACCAATCCTGATACTTCCCTTTATCAAACCTGTAAGACTGCTTATCTCCTTCTCTGCCTGGGCATAAAGACTGAGTATCTGTTTTGCGTATTTATAGAGGATTTCTCCCGCAGGGGTTAAGGTAACAGTAGAACTTGACCTATCGAAGAGTTTGGTATCGTATATCTCTTCGATAGCCTGAATTTGAAGGCTCACAGCAGGCTGGGTGAGATGAATTATCTCTGAGGCCTTTGAAAAACTCTTTGTCTCAGCTACTGTGCAGAATACCTTTAATCTATGATCGTCCATGGTACCCCATTTCTTATGGATTTATTATTATAACTTATGATTAATTTTATAACAAGACCCATTAACAGGCAGAAAAACAGGCCATGGCCGAAGGCTTTAGGCGTCAGGTCTCAGGTTATTAGGCTACAGACTTCAGGCATTAGGATATTAGGCTTAAGGCGTCAGGCTACAAGCCTCAGGTTATTTCTTATTTTCTATAGCCTGTAGCCTATAGCCTAAATGTCCTGTCGCCTATAGCCTATCTTAAGCCTGTTAATTGCCTGTCTTGCCAATCTGTCAGCACGCCTGTTATCTTCTCTGGGAATATAGTTTATGCTATATGCCTTAAACCTTTGTAACAACTTGTGGGCCTTTTCCCATAAGTTTAATAATTCTTTATCCCTTACCTTATATATGCCTTTTAGCTGTCTTACAAGTAATTCAGAATCAGAATAAATCTCAACTGCCTCTGCCTTTAATTCAATAGCCTTTTCAAGAGCTATTATAGCAGCTTTGTATTCTGCCACATTATTAGTGGCTATCCCAATGGATTGAGAAATCTCTATCTCCCGCCCATTTATGACAACTGCACCAATACCAGCAGGTCCTGGATTTCCGCTCGATGCACCATCTGTAAATATCTTCAAGGTTCTCATTCTGCCAATTACTTCAGCTGCGGATTATGTTCTACCCTGAGTTCTTGTTTCCAGTAAAGTATCCTTTTACACTGAGGGCACTGTATGAGCCTATCATTTCTTTTTATCTCAACATAAAGCTGAGGAGGGATATTAAGAAAACAGCCCTGACAGACGGCATCAACAGCAGTAGTAACTGCAATACCCCTTCCCTTTTCAAGAAGAGACATGTAAAGTTCATAATCAGAAGGCTCTATTTCCTTTACAATCTCAGAACGCCTCTGCCTCAACCCTTCGAGCTCCTTCTTGAGCTCCTCCTGTAGTTCAAGAAGCTCTTTTTTCCTTATCTCCAGTTCTGCTTTATTTTTTTTATATTCCGCTTCCTGAAGTTTAACCTCTGTCCTGACCTGCTCGGTTATTTCCATAAGATTGAGAATTTCATCCTCTATTCTGAATTTTTCTTTTTCTGCTGTCTCGATCTCACTTATGAGAGCCTGGTATTCTTTGTTGGTTTTTATCTCAGGCGTTCTTGCCTTAAGTTTTTTAATCTTTTCTTCAATGTCCTGCACTTCCCTTTCCTTCTGTTTTCTCTTTCTTTCTATCTCTTCCATCTTGAGCCGCAGGTTTTCAGCCTCCTTCCCAAATTTATCTGATTGTTTTGTTATCTCTGATATTCTGAGAGGTATATTAGCCTCAATCTCCCTTGTCCTTTGAAGAATTGCTTGATCAATCTCCTGAAGTTCTATCAGTTTTTGAAGCCGCTGTAACACGGGTTCTCCTTTTGAAAAGAAGTTAAAGATCTGACTGTTTTGGTGGGCCCACCAGGACTCGAACCTGGGACCAACCGGTTATGAGCCGGTAGCTCTACCAGCTGAGCTATGGGCCCTGACAAATTATTTTAGCTTATTTGCCTTGAGAGAAACAAGTTGAGTAAGATATAATAAGGCAAGGCGCGTAGCTCAGTGGGAGAGCGCTTCCTTCACACGGAAGAGGTCAAGGGTTCAATCCCCTTCGCGCCTACCATGGTTAAGGAAGTTAGGTATTAGGGGTTAGTGAATTAATCTAAATCACTTTTTCCTGAATTAATCTCACTGACCATCAATAGCAAAATAACAGTTGGTGGCGAAGTAATAGTGGACACTGTGAACGACTTCCGCCTTGTAAGTAATTTTAAACCCACAGGTGATCAACCTCAGGCAATTGAAAAGCTTGTCAGATGGATTGAAGAAGGTCACAGGCACCAGGTTCTCCTTGGTGTTACTGGCTCTGGCAAGACCTTCACTATTGCCAATGTAATTGAACACCTCCAGAGGCCAACACTCGTAATAGCCCATAATAAGGCCCTTGCCTCTCAGCTTTATGGTGAATTCAAGGAACTCTTTCCTGAAAATGCTGTAGAGTTTTTCGTGAGTTATTATGACTATTATCAACCCGAGGCATACATACCTGAAACAGATACCTATATCGAGAAAGATGCCCTTATTAACGACGACATTGACAGGCTCAGGCATTCAGCCACAAGGGCTGTCCTTGAAAGAAGGGATGTGATAGTTGTTGCCTCTGTGTCATGCATATACGGAATAGGCTCTCCTGAGGACTACTGGGCAATGCATCTGATTATTGAAGAGGGAATGCATACAAAGAGAAACGATATCCTCAGGCGTCTTGTGGAGATGCTTTATGTAAGGGGGGAGGAGTTTAAAAGGGGCTCCTTCCGGGTAAGGGGTGATGTCGTGGAGGTCTACCCATCCTTCAGCCTTGATAAGGCTTTAAGAATAGAGTTCTTTGGTGACTATATTGATTCCATATACGAGATTGATCCCCTTTCTGGCAAAAGACTCAGGAGACTTGAGAAGGTTGCCCTTTATCCCAATAGCCACTGGATTACTCCCAGACCAAGACTTGAAAAGGCCCTTGAAGCAATAGAGGCTGAACTTAAAGAGAGGATTGAGTACTTCAAAAAACTTGGTAAAGAACTTGAGGCACAGAGGATAGAGCAGAGGACAAGATTTGATATGGAGATGCTCAGGGAGTTTGGCTATTGCCATGGCATAGAGAATTATTCAAGGCATCTTAGTGGAAGGGCACCAGGTGAGCCGCCCTATACCCTTATTGATTATTTTCCTGAAGACTTTCTCATTGTAATAGATGAATCCCATGCCACGATTCCTCAGCTTGGTGGTATGTATGAAGGAGACCGCTCAAGAAAGCAGACCCTTGTGGAATATGGTTTCAGACTCCCGAGTGCCCTTGATAACAGACCGCTTAAGTTTGAAGAATTTGAAAGAAGGGTGAATCAGGCAATATATGTCTCTGCCACACCAGGTGATTATGAGCTCCAGAAATCAGAGGGAAGGGTTGCTGAACAGATTATTAGACCAACAGGATTGATGGACCCAAAGATGGTATTAAAACCTGCAAAGGCTCAGGTAGAAGACCTTCTTGGTGAGATTAAGAAGAGAGTTGAGAGGGGAGAGAGGGTTCTTGTTACAACCCTCACAAAGAAGATGGCAGAAGACCTGACAGAATACTATTCAGAACTTGGAATAAGGGCAAGGTATATGCACTCGGATATTGATACTATTGACAGGATTGTTCTTTTAAGAGACCTGAGGCTCGGTAAATTTGATGTCCTTATTGGAGTGAATCTTTTAAGGGAAGGTCTTGACCTTCCAGAGGTTTCCCTTGTGGCAATCCTTGATGCTGATAAAGAGGGTTTTTTGAGGTCAGAGCGTTCCCTTATCCAGACTGCAGGAAGGGCAGCAAGGAATGTGAATGGAGAGGTAATCTTATATGCAGATACTATTACGAATTCCATTAAAAAGGCAGTGGAAGAAACAGAAAGGAGAAGAAGGATTCAGGAGGCTTATAACAGGGAGCACAATATTACACCTGAGACTGTTAGGAGCAGGATAAAGGATGTAGTAAGTTCTATATATGAGGCGGATTATTATGAAGAGCCCATTGTTGTGGCTGAGGAGCCAGAAGATTTTAATGAAGATACAATAAGAAGGCTTGAAGAAGAGATGAAGAAGGCAGCAAAGGAGCTCGATTTTGAAAGGGCTGCCATGCTAAGGGACAGGATTATAGAACTGAAAAAGAAACTTCTCGCTGTATCGTAAATGGATAGCGAGCATAAACAGAAGTCAGAGGTCGGATTTTCAGGAGGATTTTTCCATAGACTCTGATTTCTGACTTCTGACCTCTGATTTAAGGTTTATATCCATGCACAGGGATTTCTGTGAGCCTTCCCTTTTCAGATATTACAACGGCATCGTCCCTAATCCTCAGTATTACGCCATTACCGAAGGTATCACCTTCTCTCAGAAGAATATCATTTATAATAGCTATCCTTAAACGCTCACTGACCATAACAAGTGTGACCTTCGGTATTGATACTGAAGGCGGAGGTAAGAGTTGAGGTTCTTGATGTCCGATTGAAAGGAGTTCTTTGCCCGGAATCTTGAAAGGAGGTCTTAATTCAGAAGTTATTACAGGTTTTTTAATATCGGGAACTTCAAATCTAAAGGGATATTCCACAATCCTCAATTCTTGAGGAGTTGCAAGGCTTTTATAAAGTAAGGAGCCAAGAGGCTTTGCAAGAAAAAGACAGAGGATAATAAAGACATATGGTAATACGAAAATCAGTATGAATCTGTTTCTACTCATAGCCTTCCACCGACAGTTTTCAGGGTTCTTACATTCCCTGAAAACTGTAAATAATTTTCTCCTTGCTCAGTAATATTTATAGTTAATTTATGAATAGAAAGTGAAGGGAATCCAGGTCCTTCAAGGATATTTATCCTGTTTACGAATTCCCTATAATTCTCTATTGAGCCCTGCGCCGTAAATCCTATAGAAAGGATATTGCCCTCAGATTTGAATTCTGTTACAGTAACCCTGTATGAAGGAAATTCAACCTTCAACCTGTCAAGACTTTCAAGAATAGATACTTCTGCATCCTTCTGTGCATAATCCGGTGGAAGGAGACCTTTAATGAGTCCGATCTTCTTTTTTAAATCCTCGTCCTCTTCCCTGATCTGAGAAGCTGTTGAGAGATTGCTCTTTATTTGCTCCAGCACCCTCTCTGAACTCTTTCTGTAATTAATGGAAAGAGAAAAGAGACCAACTGAGAGGCCACACAAAAGACCCATAATAATATAAAAATAGAGTGAACCTTTTAAATACCTAAAATAGGGTATCATTTTTTTAAATCAAACCTTATATCAATATCAAAGGTCCCGTCAGCGGGAGAGAATCTCTTGTTCAGGATTTCTATATTTATATCGGATTCTTTTAATCCCGCCTTTTCTATCATCTTTAAAAGTCTATTAAATGAAAGTAGCATCTCCTTATGACTTTGGGTAGTTACACTGCCTGAAAGTCTCAGATTTATTGCCTTACCTGAACGGTTGATGTCAATAGATTTGAGCTTTATATTCTCTAAGGGATATCCAGAAAGCTCCTTTAATACATAAGATATCAAAACCCCTTTTTCTTCCTTCAAAAAATCTGCGAAAGGTTGAAGCGCCTTTGCCTCAGCAACACTTTGGTTATAGGACTGGATAAATAGATTAAAGGCCCTGTGTTTGGTAAGGAGATTATTTATATCTGTCCTTATTGATCTGGCAGTGTAAAGACTATTCAATCCAGATATGAGAAAGAGACTGCCTGTAATTATAAAGATAGCTGCATTTGTGTTTAAGAGATTTTTTATAAATCTGAAAGTCCTGTATGATTGTGGTAAGAAACCTTTAGAATTGCTGGTGCAATGCTTAAGGCAATAAATACCACCCACTGGTATTAAGTATTCGTATATATCTTCTTTATATTGAATTTCTTTTGGAAGGTGAAGAGTGGAGACCTTGAGCCCGCTGATGGATTCTGGAGGGTTTTTAAAATCACCTGCAAGGATTATCTCCTCTGGTTCTATCCTCAGATTCTGAATACAATGGGTAATAGAGAAATTTATATCCTGAACATCAAGAGCAGAGAGCCCCTTCTCAAAACTTGTTAGTTTTCTCACAAAAAGTATAACCCCATCCTTAATAAGAAAGATATTTTTACCATAACTGTTACTTTCTCCACCGGCGGTCTCAAATACACACAGAAGAGGCTTCTCAGACCTTTCAATAAAAGTGGCTATACAGGAAGGACTTGCATATATTGCCTCAATATTCTTCCCGT
>DAISHO010000069.1:0-8932 GCA_036822495.1 Thermodesulfovibrionales bacterium | reverse complement strand
AGCAGAATCGTATCTGCCACCTGTGTAGATGTAATAGATACTTGAGCTCAAAGGCCCTTTCTTTCCTGAAAGCTCAAGGTTTAACCTGTGCATGGGTCTCCTCGAAAGCCTCTCGCCTGTTTCTCGGTCCTCTGCATCAAGATTACTATAGCCAGCCCTCAGGCTAATATTTTCTATAAGGCTGACCCTCAATCCAGTCTCAACTCCCTTTATCTCTGCCCTGTTTATGTTTGTTGCCTGCCATGTTAGGGGATCAGGGACTATAAGGTCCTTATAATCCTCCCTGAAATATGTTAAAGAGAGAAGAAGCCTCTCTGAAAAAAAGGCCTTCTCTATGCCTGCCTCCCATGAAGAGGACCTCTCTGGCTTAAGGGAGGTATTTCCATACCATGGATAATAGAGCTCATTCAAAGACGGAGCCCTGAAGCCTGTGCCATAATTGACTCTGAGTCTGGCATCAAGAGGTTTTATATTATAAAGGACACCAAGCCTGTAGGTTGTCCTGTTGCCTGTAAGCTCATAATGGTCATATCTCAGGCCGGCATTAATGACAAGTTCCTTTAAAAGAGTAATCTTGTTGTTAAGATAAAAGGCATGGCTATCTCTTGATTCGTCAAAATTCCCTTCATTAATTGCATCCTCATATCTCAGGTCAATACCTGCGGTAAGAATATAGTTATCATGAAGATAGAGATTATTCTGCCAGCTCAACTCCCTCTGAAAAGTCTTTATGGTGTAGTTATTAAATAATGTATCAGGGTCAGAGCCTCTGAGCTTTTCCTCTGTTGTAGAAAATTTGATAATCTGCTCCCAGGGCTCAAATAATGTCCTCATACTAATTAATCCAAGAAGGCGCTCTCCCCTCTGGACATAATTTGTATCATCTGTTGCCCTCATTGTCATAAAATCAAATCCATCAAGCTCTGTCCTGTCATCGCTATAACGGGTGGAGATGGTGAGGTCAATCCTTTCAGAGGGCTTCAGGGTGAATGTTCCTGAGAAGGAGGTATTCTCATAGCCATCCCTTTCACTGCCAGCCCTTGCAGCTGATATACCATCTGTTGAATAATAGGAGCCTGTAAGCCTCAAGGAATGCCTTTGGGAATTGGTAAACAGAGATATTGAGGGGCTGTATGTTCCATATGAGCCAGCCTCAAGGCTGAGTTCAATTCCCGTCTTTTTTGCCTTTTTTGTAATGATATTAATCACACCCGCCATTGCCTCTGAACCATAAACTGTACTCTGAGCTCCTTTTACAATCTCTATCCTCTCAATATCATCAAGGAGAATACCCGAAAAGTCAAAGGAACCGGTGGTAGGGCTGTTAACCCTTACACCATCAACAAGCACAAGGACATGTCTTGAATCTCCACCTCTCAGAATCACAGATGCCTCTTTGCCTGGTCCTCCATTCTGGACAAGGTTTAACTCAGGAACTGTTCTAAGGAGCTCGGTAATGTCCTTTGCATTGCTTCTTTTAATATCCTCAGAGGTGATAATAGTTACAGAACCTGTTGTCTCTTCTGCTGGTTCTTCAATCCTTGAGGCAGTAACAATAATCTCCTGAAGGCTCTCCTGAGCAAAGATTTGAGAAACCATAGAATTGGTGAAAGGAACAGTAAAGAAAAGGATAAAGGTGAGGAAAAAGGTAAGGCACTTCATAACACAGACCTCCCTCGAGGTAATTATTCGGGTAAGACCCGAAGGCCTGGGCAGGTCTTCCGGCTCGGGGCACTATGGAGCTTAAAAATTATGCTCCTTTCCTACTCGCCAGCCTTCCCGGCAAAGGTTTTAATTCTTCGCCAGTGGCTTCAGTTAAGGCTTTCGTTCCCCTCACGGCTGCGGGGCAGCGGGAGATTTTCACTCCTCTTCCCTGTAGCCCGGCCAGTAATGAGTCTATTCAATGTCCTTTTTTGCTCTTTCTTTTCTCTTCTAATCTCTCATCAATCATTATTAATATATAAAGCCCTATAGCAAATATTGCTATACCAATCATCGCTATTAAAAAATTCATTACCCTTCCTCCCTATCTTTTGGGATTAATCTATAGGCTACATAAGCTATAACTCCTGCAAGAAAAATACCACCTACTGTCTGTTTAGGATTAATCGTTGTTGTAAAGATATTTCCTATAACTATTATAGTCAGGATATACTTTACTACATCAACAAGCATCTGGCCAAATATCTTTTTTCTTTCCCTTATCATCCTTAATTAATTATAATCTACTTTTCCTCAGAGTTCAATATCAATGAGATAAGTTAGTTCTCTTAAACTCAAACACTGGAAATATCTTTGTAAGTATCCAGAAAAGGACAAAGGGCATAAAAAGGATGACGAGCATCCCACCAAGTCCTTCCTTGAAGGTCTCGATATTATGAGGTATCATTGGAAGCTCATAATGCATATAACCTGAAAAGGAGAGGGAAAAGGACTGACCACCTATAACAACATTCCACCTCATCATGAATACACCAAAAAGCACAAGCAGAAGGGTTATAACAGCCCTCCTTATGGTAAGTCCGGGTATAAGAAGGGAAATGAATGGCACAAGGTTACCGATTGTATACTGGAGGATAAAGATGTTCGTAAAATCCTTTCCGTATATAACACTCCTCAGGACATCCCAGGACTTCACAGCAGTATAACCCCTAAAGACTAAATCAAGGAGCTCAAGACTTATAGCAAAAATCATAAAAAATATGAGGTATTTTGAGGTCATTCTTATCTCATTAATCTCAACTCCCTTGATCTCTTCCCTGAGATGATAAGGAATGCCAGGTCTTGAGGCTTTGAGCTTTCTTATCTCCATTGTAATAATGTATGTAAGCATGCAGAGGGCAATGCCAGACACTATGGCAGACATAATAAATATCACAGGCATAAGGGGTGTCATCCAGAGGGCATTAGCCTTTACAGAACCAAAGATAAAACCTGCATAACCGTGAAGAAAGCATGCCACGGGTATGCCCACTCCTGCAAGGATCTTTATTGCCTTCTCATCCCTGTGAAGGGCCTTCTCACTTATATCATAGGAGCCGAGGGTGAGAAGGGTGGTTATGAGGTATTTCAGATTCTCAGAAAATGTCCTGTCAGGTTTATTCTTCAGTTTCAGGGATGTTTCCACAAAATATTTTCTATAAAGAAACCAGAGCTCAGAGGCAACTATAGCACCATAGGTAGAAAAGACTATACCAAAAGCAGCTATGGCAGAGGTGAAGTGGGGCGTCATGAAGACATGAAAACCTCTCAAGGGCTGCTGAAGGTGAAAAAGCAGTGGCATGGGTGCAACAAAGAGAAGGGCAAAGGAGAACACAAGGGAAAATCTTGCCATATCCTTGAGCTGTTTTATTCCAAAGACATGATAAAGGGATGAGAGCACAAAGGCGCCAGCAACAAGACCTGTCATGAAAGGATAGAGAACTATCTGGATGCTCCAGTAGATGTATTCATTGGGATAGACAAAGAGTTCCTTTATAGTCCACTCCTCACCATGAACAACAGGATTACCAAGATTGGTGGCGAGAGTAAAAGTTATGGTGCTTAAAAATCCTGTCATCACCTCACCTCCTTGCTGAGGCCTATGTAATAGACCTGGGGCTTTGTTCCGTATTCATCCTTTAGAACCGATACCCTCTCCTTCATTATTATCTTTGTTACAGGGTCATCAGGGTCTTTTATGTTGCCTATATGCCTTGCACCAAAGGGACAGGCCAGCACGCAGGCAGGTTTAAGACCCTTTGTAATCCTGTGGTAGCAGAAATTGCATTTCTCTGTAACCTTATACACGGGATGGAAGAACCTCACTCCATAGGGGCATGCCATTATACAATATCCACAGCCGATACACCACTTTCTATCAATAAGAACAACACCATCTGGTGCCTGATAGGTTGCACCAACAGGACAGACCTGAACACAGGGAGGATTCTCACACTGATTGCAAAGCTTGGGGACAAAGAATGCCTTCTCTATCTCCTCTGGTTTTATCTCTTTATACTCTCCTCTTCCAAGGTCAACCTTAGAGGTGATGAACCCATCCCTTGCACCCTTTGGTGTGTCAGCGAGGAGCCTACCATCCTTTGTTATAATATATCTTTCAACCCATGTCCTTGTAACATTTGCATTATAAGGAACTTCGTTTTCAAGTTTACAGGCCCTCACACACATACCGCAGCCAACACATTTATAGGTATCAACGAGAAAGACCCATCTCGTGCCCTTCTCTTTCTCACCAAAGATATCCTGTGGTTTTATCAGCTCCAGAAAGGAAGAAGAAAGGACAAGGCTACCACCTGCTATTAATGTCTTTTTCAGAAACTCCCGCCTCGTCATCTTGACCTCCCGAGGTTTGGTTTATGGGGATTGTGGCACATGGAGCATTCAATCCCTGGATTATGCTTATCAGGATCAATTCCCCTGATATTTGCCCTGTTGCTCGTGGGATAAGGGAGATAGGTATGACACCTGAGACAGAGCTCCCTTGACCTATCTATGGAGAGTTTCAGTGGGTCTGATGGATGGTCTATGGCAGGGCCGTGACAGTTCTCACACTGGATAATGGCATGGGGAGAGCCCATAAGGTTTTTATAATTTTCAGGATGACAATCCTTACAATACTCCATACCCTGATACTTGACCTTAATCTGTTTCCACTCCTCTTCATTGGACTTTCTATGCCAGCCATACATGTAGCCCCTTTCATGAATACCGAAGTCCTTTGGCACATAGAAAAACCTTGCTATTAGCACTATAGCTACAAAGGCAAGAAAGACAAAAAGAGGTCTTAATACATGCATAATTTAACGCCTCTTTAATGTTTTATTCTGCACCACATCTGTCCAAGACAAGTCTTAAAAGGGCATGAGCCCACCAACAGGCTATAGTAGGCTACAGGCTATAGGCTACAGAATTTTTCCTAATATCCTAACGCCTGAAGCCTAAAGCCTATCTTCAGCCTATTTGAGGCCTTATGCCTTTTAAAAATACCATTTTAATTTATTTTGGACAGCTATGATTCTGCACTTTATGAGCAGAAGACTTACCTCCACCTCATCTCACCCTTAAGGCTCTTTTGTCTTTAGTCCCTGTTATCTTTACCCCTTTATAAAGGCCTTTGGGTCTTTATATTCATGACACTGGGTGCAAGTGGTCTTTGCCTGTTCTGGTGTTACACGCCATAAATGGGGTTTATGACAGTTCATACAATTCTTTCCAACCATCTCGAGGTGACCACCGTGTTTGCCCACAAAAGGTGTATTCTGATGGCATCTCAGACAGTCCTGTGCATCGGGCTTTACCTTTGTATGGGGTTTGTGGCACTCATAGCAATAAAACTGCATTGGTGCATTCTTAGGGACATTTATCTTCTTTGCCTTTGCAATGACTTCTTTTGTTGGAGTGAAGTATTTCACATCTATAGTACCATCCTCTATAAGCTTCTTCCTTATACTTTCGTCTGTGCTGTGGCAGAAAAGACACTTATTCCTTCCAGGTTTAAGGTCGACAGTCCTGTCTGTGTGGCAGTTTATACAGGCAAGGGCCTCCATTCCACCATGAACCTCCCTATCCTGATGGCAGTTCTTGCAGAACTTTTCTTCTGGCAGAAATCTATGGACAATATAGCCATGACACTTAGAGCACTCCACCTGCTCCATGAAGACATGCTTTGCATGATACCTGCTCTTTGCAATGCTTGGTGCATTTGGGTATCTTTCATCCTTCTCCCAGTGGCACCTTATACAGAACTTCCAGGGAACTATTATCTTGCCATGTCTCGGTGGAACAGAGGTGGGTCTGTAAAGGACAAAATTTATTAAAAGTCTATTCTGTTCAGGGATGCTGAGGTGATGACAATCATGGCAGTTTATACCAGCATGCTCACTCTTCTCCCAGGCTGCAAAGGCTGGCTTCATCAGGTGACAACTTATGCAGAACCTTGGATTATTCTGGGTGAAGTCATAGAACCTGAAGGCAATATAACCACCACCAACAAGGATTATCAGGGCAAGGACAGCAATTATGATCTTTCCCTTAAGGGGCATACCTTCTCTCAACCAGTAAAAAGGTTTTAGAACTTTCCTTAGAAAACCCTTCTTCTCTTCTTCAGCCATATATTGAACCTCCGTTTGAAATCAGAAATGAAACAAAAAACTCAAAAATTTTAAAACATTTAACATGAGCTTGTCAAACAATACTCTCAAGCCAGATGAAGAGGACATTCTCTGCAAAGAATGTAATGCCAGCAAGGCTCCAGAAGAGCCTCTCTCCTGTCCTTAATGATGCCTTTAAAAGACAGAGTCCTATAATGGAAAACCATACAATAGAGACCCATTTAAGACCCCATGGAGAGACCCAGAGTATGAGCAGGGATATATAGTAACCGAGGCATAAAAATGGAATCAGCATCCAGGCCTTTGACCTTGAATCAACCTTTCCTTCGCTACTAATATACCTTAACCTCATCCTCCTTATCCTGATAGCACCATATACATAAACCTGCCACCAGGCACCAAAGAAAAGGAACATTACACCGTATCTATCGAATCTTGCGAGACTCTCTGTCTGGAGGGGAAAGAGTCTGTATTCAATGGAGCCTATGGTAAAGATAAAAAGGGCTGGAATGAGGACGAGGAATAGAAAGCCTGAAAGCTCAAGAAGGTATATACCTGTTGAAGAGGCTCCAGACTTCTTTTCATCCCTTGCAAGCAGAAAGAATTCAATTCCCAGAATAATAGGGACAAGGAGATAAGCGATCTCCTGATACCTGTAAGGCTCCACCCCGTTACCTCATTAATAGGCTTAAGGCCATAGGCTTTAGGCTGAAGATTCTTAAGGTATTAAATTTATTTTTCTTCAGCCTTAAGTCTTCAGCCTATTTTTTAGCCTAAAGCCTCTTCATTACCTCAAAGGCTGACTTTACTGTATTTTCTATATCCTTTTCAGTATGGGCTATTGATAAAAATCCTGCCTCAAACTGGGATGGTGCAAGATATATTCCCTTTTCAAGCATACCCATGAAGAATCTCGCAAATTTCTCTGTATCTGAGGCCTTTGCTGTTTCATAATCATAGACATCTCTATCTGTAAAATAGGTGCAGAACATCGTTCCTGCCCTGTAAAATCTTGCACCTATCCCAGCCTTCTTTACTGCATCCTTCAGACCCTCTTCAAGTTGGGATGCCCTTTTTTCAAGGGCTTTATAAACTGATTTATTAGAAAGAATCTTTAATGTAACAATACCAGCTGTCATGGCAAGGGGATTACCTGAAAGGGTTCCAGCCTGATATACAGGCCCTTCTGGTGCAACCATTGACATTATCTCTCTCTTTCCTCCATAGGCACCAACAGGAAGACCACCACCAATGACCTTTCCAAGGCATGTAAGGTCTGGCCTTATGCCATAATAGGCCTGGGCCCCTCCATAGGATACCCTGAAGCCTGTCATGACCTCATCGAATATCAGGACAATGCCAAACTTCTCGGTAATCTCCCTTAATCCCTCAAGAAAGCCTTCCTTTGGAAGTACACAGCCGATGTTTCCAACAACAGGCTCAAGAATCACACAGGCTATATCACGCCAATCCCTCTCAACAACATTCCGAAGTGCCTCGATATTATTAAAAGGCAGTGTAATAGTGTTTCTTGCATAATCCTCTGGAACGCCAGGGCTATCAGGGATACCAAAGGTTGTAGCACCAGAGCCAGCTCTAACAAGAAGGCCATCGGCATGACCATGATAACAGCCCTCAAATTTTATAACCTTATTCCTCTTTGTAAAGGCCCTGGCAAGCCTGATGGCTGACATAGTTGCCTCAGTGCCTGAATTAACCATCCTCACCTTTTCTATAGAGGGATAGGCCTTTTTAATTAGCATGGCAAGCTCTATCTCAAGGGGTGTTGGCGCACCATAGCTTGTACCATTCTTTATAGCATTTTTAAGGGCCTTCACTACCTCTGGATGGCTGTGGCCAAGAATCATGGGGCCCCAGGAAAGGACATAATCAATAAATTCATTTCCGTCAACATCATAGATCCTTGAACCCTTTGCCCTTGCAATGAAAAGGGGATTTCCACCAACTGCCCTGAAGGCCCTTACAGGGCTATTCACACCACCTGGCATGAGTTCCAGTGCCTTCTTATAAAGACTCTGCGACCTTGTTATCTTCATGTGCTTCCTCCAATAATTTTATATTTCTACAGCAACCCTTCTTAAAAAATCCTTAATAATTATATCACTAACAGGGTCTCTAACAAAATGAATCGTTTCGCTAAAGTCTATATCTTCAAAATAACAGAGTTGCTCCCTGAAAAGTCTTTCATTAAAATTGCCACCAAATATCTCTTTTGCCTTAGCTGAAATATCTTTAATGGTAAAGAAGTCTCTTAAGATAAAATAGAGGTCCACATAATCCCTCCACTTACTCCTACCAAGGGAATAGGCCTTCATGGCGGAGAGGATGAGTAGATCAGGCATGGTGATAATATTATCAAAACTTATCTCATGTTTTATATCAAAAGGATATTCGAGAAAGGTAATCTTTACATTGTCCACTATCAAACTCAATTCCTCTGAAGAGGCCTCCAAAGTGGCATTCACTATATGACCCTTTTTCTTAATAATTCTTAAAATCTTCAGAGTATTAAAGGCCTTATCACTGAACAAATCAAAATCTATTGAATGCCTGTGACCAATCTGCAAGGCTATAGCTGTTCCACCCGCCATGTAGAAATCCTTCTTAAATTCCTGTAGAAGGCCGAGCAACCTCAACTGACCCTCGCTTAAAACCTCTTTATGGATGGCTGATTTTATCATCTAAATCACACCTGTCCAAGATAAATCTTAAAGGGGCATGAAGCCAAAGAACAGGCTACAGTAGGCTATAGGCTACAGGCGTCAGGGATATTTTTATTTATTTCCTATTGCCTACAG
>DAISHO010000068.1:0-8975 GCA_036822495.1 Thermodesulfovibrionales bacterium | reverse complement strand
TTAGTGGCCCACACTGCGTATTTGTATAAGGTGACTGACCACCAGATATAGTAATTGACTGGCTGAAGGGGTCTCCGACTGTTGCAGACCAGGTTGTACCATCTGGAGGTGAAAGGCTGAGAGGTGTACATCCTCCTCCACCACCATCAGAGGGGTTGATGGTGAGGGATAATGTCTTTGAGGCTGTTCTTCCTCTGCTGTCTGTGATATTAATATTAATTGCAAAGGTTGCTGAAGTAAGAGGTGTTCTGCAGATGCAGGGTGTTGTTGTGTTGCAGGTAAGGGTTACAGAGCCTGCGGTGCAGTTGCCCGAGGTTAATAAGGATAGATCTGCTGGTAACCCTGTTACATTCCATGTATAAGGTGCCAGACCACCAGTTGCACTCAGATTTGCTGCATATGGCTGATTCTGAGTTCCATAATTTAAAAATTCCGTAGTTATTCTTGGTTTGTTAGGATTAATGGTAATTGCCAGACTTTTTGTGGCAATCCTTTGGGGGTTATCGCTGTCAGTAACCTGAACTGTAAAATTATAGCTACCATCTTGCGTGGGTGTACCTGATATTACGCCAGCCCCTGATAAAGTAAGTCCAGGTGGTAATGACCCCGATAGTATTGACCATGTATATGGGGTTGTGCCATCAGTCGCTTCAAGTGTGGTTGAAGGATAGATAAATTCTTCTGTGCCTGTTGGAAGGCTTTCAGTTGTAATCTTGAAGGATGTACATGTCTGTTTTCTAAGGGTATCAATATCAGTATACCATACGATATCATCATAGTCACTTACTCCGTACTCGTTGATTGTAAATGGACCTGTTCCTGTGTTGTTGGCACCATTTTCACCTTTGCTGAAGACAATGAAGGCTACATTTGTTTTGGTTGAAGGTGGAGAGGATGTATTATCGGTTACTGTTAGATAGGTGCCGAGGGTAACACAAAGATTATTAGCAGTCAGTTCAGTTACTTTGAAATATTCAAGTGTATTCCCATAAGAGTCTGTGATTCTAACGCTCAGGTCTCCGAGACTGTTGGGTAGTTTTTTATTAGTTGCTACATAACCTATAATGGATTCATAGACATCTCTTACTATCTCTCTTGACTCCCTCAATTTTGCCTGCTTTGTCAGCATGCCCATCAGACCTGCACCAAGGCCAACGAGAATCCCGATGACAACAAGGACTATAGCAAGCTCTATAAGGGTAAAGCCCCCTTTTCTGGGAAGGGGCGAAGAGGTGAAGTGGCAAAAGGATTTATTTTTTTTAGATTTCATTTAAAATAGCCCCTGAGAGAGGCGATTGCCTCCCTCAGGAAGGAGTTTAATAACAAATTAAGGTATTCTGTCAAAGAAGTATGTGGCTACAACATTACCACTTGCAGGCCATACAGCTGCAGCAGTAGTACCAGCAGCTCCGCAATATCTGACTCTTCCGGCAGTTCCATCTACCTGACCATCTATGTCTTCATCAAGTCTCTGGGCATAGGTAGTATCAAGGGTTGCATTTGTTCCATCAACATACCCTATAAGCATTACATTCCTTGTGACAGTTGCACCTGCATTGCATGGATTAGTTAACTCCTTTATAGTTATTGATACTCCCTCGATTGAATCAGGTGGATAAGCTATAGATTGGCCTCCAAGGTCTGATTTTAAATTAGCAAATGCATCAATTAACCCGTCCTTTGGGTCATCGGTATCACCTGGGAAATATCCCTTTTTATCATAAAAGGTCCAGATCGGTACTTCCCATTTTCTTGGAATATCCCTTATCTTCTTTGATTTTGCACTCTCTATTAAATCTGAGCCCCTGAGGACAAGCCCCATAAGGATGCCGATTATTACCAGCACAATGGCCAGCTCAATAAGGGTAAAACCCTTTTGACTCCTGATGCCTTGTTTCTTCATACAGAAAACCTCCTTAGTTCAAATCTCCCCTGCAAAGCAGGTTATATTGATAACATATAGCAAAAATCTTGCCATGAATTAAGTTATTAAAATCATGTAAAATTAAAGACTTATTTCCTCTCATTTTAACCTTACTGACATAAATTGTCAAGTTAGATGACAAAAAATAGCATATTCCATCACCTTATTTCTTTTAACCTAACCATTATTCCATCAATTAGCTCGAATTCATCGTTAAAGTTATAATAACCTGCCTCTTTGAGGCCGTGCCTGAAGACTGTGACAGTCTCTGTAGCAGGGTCAACAAGAACAACCTTTTTTACACCAATGGATAGATAGTCCCTGACCTTTTCGTTTATGTAGTTGGCTGTATTTTCAGGAGAGATTATCTCTATTATTAAATCAGGCGGTATCTCGAGGATGCCCACGGGCTTTTCAGGAGACCTCTCTTTGCTTATGTAAACCACATCGGCTGCTCTAAGCCTGAGAGGAGTTTTTGTTATTATTATTCCAACTTCTCCAACAGCGATATAACCTTTATTTTTCAGGTTTTTCTTAAGGAATTCACCAATGCTTAATTCGAAATCTCCATGATAAAATTGTGTTGGAGCCATATCATACCTCACACCATCTATGATCTCGTAGTTGCCCTCGGGAAGGGAATTTATATCTTCGTAGGAAAAGGTCTTTTTTTCTAAGAGAGAAGCCATATTATTACCCTTACTTAAAGCTTTACATATAATGTAACAATGGAGATTAATGTATTGTTGTAGTCTCCGTCAGCCTGAATGGTGCCTGTGTTGTATGTTCCGTCGTCATTCTGTATGTCTATTGTCCTTGCCACTTCGCGCGGGACATTGTTGAAGGCTATCCAGTTCACAGAGATACCATTCACAGTCCCGTAGGCAACACTGATAGACCCTCCATAGGGATGAGGAGGGTTGAGCCTTCCAGAGCCTGTGATTATCCCGGCAAGCCTAAGGTGACTCCAGGCATTGCAGGATTCCTGATTTATTACCTCTGAGCCTGTGCAATTAAATACAAAATCTCCTTCAATAAGGCCATTGGCATTTCCATCCACTGAGCCTGTCCAGCGAGAAGATGCGGTGTTGTCATCCCCAGGGAATCTGTTGCTGTAACGGTCATAATAGGTATAAAAGGCTGCTGTTATCTCCCTTGTGAGGGTGCTGAGCCTTTTGATTTTTGCATTTTCTATCAGGGATGAGCCTTTCAGGATAATCAGGAGGAGAATCCCGATTATGACAAGAACTATGGCAAGTTCAACTAAGGTAAAACCTCTTTTGTCGCCATCTTGAGCCTTCTTGAAATCTCTCCATTTCATGGTTAACCCCTTCTGTCATAGACAGTTAGAAGTCTCAGGATAATAAAGGGCAAGGCCCTCTTGTTCTGTGGTCTGAAAACACTTTCCGTAATAGTTTAGTTTTTCTAAAATGATACGCCTGGCAGTCTTTTCGGCAAAATTTAAACTACCTTGTTTCAAAGTCGAAAACTTACTTATGTCTTCATTCCTCATCATTAATTTATCAGCCGTGGCTGTCTTCAGGACAGCCACTTGTTGCCAAGACCCGTGAAATTTTGCCTCAAAGCCAGCCATGCCATATCCTTATTCAGGTTTTTAGAATATGTGTAAAAACTTATTCCTCTATCACAAAGGTATTATATCATAAACTGAGCAGTTCCATTTATTTGATTGTCCTGAGACATGATATAATGGAAAAAAGGATTAAAGAGAAGGAGGTGCATTATGCTTACCAGGGCAGAATTAAAAGAGCTGGCAGAGCTTGATGGAAAGGGTTATTTTGTAAGCCTTTATTTAAATGTAGATCCCCTTTTCAATAAAAAGGGAGATTATATGGTGCATTTTAAGAATATGATAAGACATACAGAGGAAGGCCTTGACAAGGAGGTTCAGAAGCGGGTAAAGGATAGTCTAAGGAAGATAGAAAACTATGTCCTTACCAGTAAAAGGCTCTTTAAAAAAGGCCTTGCTGTACTTGCTGGAGAGGATAATTCCTTCTGGAAGGCCTATCATCTGAATGTGCCTGTTAAGAATGAACTCGTAATTGATAAGTTTCCCTACACAAAACCATTATTTGACCTTTTTGATAATTATCAGAGATATGGCATTTTGCTTGTGGATAAGGAGTCAGCAAGGGTATTTGTTGTGCACCTTGGAGAGATTGTGGAATACGGTGAGGTTCATACGCCTGATGTTCCAGGCAAGCATAAAAAGGGTGGCTGGTTTGCCCTTTCTCAGGATCATTATGAAAGGCATGTAGATTATCATGTTAGTCTCCATCTGAAGGATGTTATAGCTAAACTGGGTTCATTTATGAGCGGTGAATATATTGGAAGGCTTGTTATAGGAGGCTCTCCAGAGGCAGTATCGATGGTTAAATCAATGCTTCCAGGGGAACTTTTGAATAAGGTTATAGGTACTGTAAAAGTGGAAATCTTTGCAAGGCCTGATGAGGTTCTCAGAAGGGTTGAACCTGTCTTGAAGGAATATGAAAAGAAAAAGGAGGCTGAAGATGTAGAGAGGTTGATAGAGACTGCCCTTAAAGGAGGACCTGCCTGCCTTGGCCTTGATGATGTCCTTAATGCCCTTCAGGAAAAGAAGGTTATGAAGCTCATTATATCTAAGGATTTCGAGAATGGTGGTTATCACTGCAGGGGATGCGGATATTTGACTGCCCAGCAAATTGAGAAGTGTCCTTATTGCGGGGGAGGATTTGAATCAGTGGAGCACATTGTTGGTCTTGCAGGAGAAAAGGCGATTGAGCAGGGTGCCCTGGTTGAGGTTCTTTCTGAACCATTAGAGAGATTGAGGTCCTATGGCTCCATAGGAGCATTTTTGAGATTCTAAAAATGGAGGTTTTTATGAAAAAGACAAAGGCACTGCCAAAGCAGTATCAGAAACTCAGAAAAAGGTATGGAGCGGTTCTTGAGAGTCTCGATAACCTTGCAAGGAGTGTTAAGGAGGCTGGTCCTATTGATGAAAAGACTGCTCATCTTATCCAGCTTGCTGGTGCTTCTGCTATAAAGTCTGAAGGGGCAGTTCACAGCCATGCAAGAAGGGCCCTTGAGGCAGGTGCGAGCCCTGAGGAGATAAGGCATGCCCTTCTGCTTTTAATAAGCACGATAGGTTTTCCGAATGTCTCAGCAGCCCTGAGCTGGGTGGATGATATTCTTGAGAGATGAGCTCCAAGAAAGGTCAGTTCATAAAGAAATTTGCTTCCTTTAAAGAGGCAGAAGAGGAGGAGCTTAAGTATTATCTAAGTCTCACACCTGAGGAGAGGCTCGAGATAATGCAGTTTCTGAGGGAGGCCTATTTTAAGCTTAAAGGGTATGGAAAGGATAGAGAAGGATTACGAAGAGTTTTTAAGATTGTTAAATAAGCATGGTGTGAGGTATTGCATTGTCGGTGCCTATGCAGTGGCCTTTCATGCTGTAGCAAGGTTTACAAAGGATATGGATATCTTTATTGAGCCCATGAAGGAAAATGCATCAAGACTTTTGAAGGTACTTGAGGATTTTGGATTTGAAGATACGGGATTGAAGGAGGAGGATTTTTCAAGACCTGGTTCAATCATTCAGCTCGGCTATGAGCCTGTAAGGATTGATTTAATTACGGAGATTGATGGCTGTTCCTTCGAAGAGGTATGGCAGAACAGGGTTACGGGAAGATATGGATCTGAAGAGGTCTATTTTATCGGACTCAATGAATTGATAAAAAATAAAAAGGCCTCAGGTAGAAAGCAGGACGAATTAGACCTCATGCTCCTTTCGAAAAGGTCTTAAATCTTCTCTCAAAGATAACCAGATAGATTACAGGATAGATTATCAGCTCAAGGATAGTTGAAGTAACTACACCACCAATCATTGGAGCTGCTATCCTCTTCATCACATCTGCACCTGTGCCATGGCTGAACATGATAGGCACGAGTCCTGCAAGAATCACGCTCACTGTCATGACCTTTGGTCTTATCCTCTTTACTGCCCCATACATTATGGATTCTTTAAGGTCTTCTTTTGTATTCAGTCTTCCTTCCTTAAGCCATTTATCACGGGCAAGCTCAAGATAAAGGAGCATCACCACTCCAGTCTCTGCATCAAGTCCTGCAAGGGCTATGAGGCCAACCCATACTGCTACAGAAAGATTATATCCAAGGATATAGAGAAACCAGAAGGAGCCCACAAGAGAAAAGGGAACAGCAAGAAGGACTATCAGGGTCTTTGTGATAGAGCGAGTATTCAGGTATATCAGCACAAATATTATGAATATAGTTAAGGGTATAACTATCTTCAATCTCTCATGGGTCTTGAGCATGTATTCGTATTCTCCACTATACTGGAGCCTGTAACCAGAGGGGATTTTGACCTTCTCTGATACCCTCTTTTTCACTTCTTCCACAAAACTACCTATATCCTTTCTCGAAAAGTCTATATACACATAGGCAGTAAGGAGGCCTTCTTCGGATTTTATCATTGTTGGCCCTGGTTTTATCTCTATCTCAGCAACCTGGCTGAGGGTTATAAAGGCTTGTGATGGATAGGTTGAAGGTGTAGAAGACTCCATCCCTCCCTCTGGTTTATTCATGTTATTTATTTTTAAGCTCACAGGAAGGGACTTTATCTTCTCAAGGCTATCCCTTAATTCCCTGGGATACCTGATATTTACAGGATACCTCTCTCTTCCCTCCACTGTGGTTGTGATATTCATTCCACCAAGGGCGGTCTGAATAACAGAGTTTATGTCTTCTATGGATAGGCCATATCTTGCTATATCTTCTCTCCTTGGTTTTATATCAATGAAATAACCCGTATTCACCCTCTCGGCATAGACACTCCTTATGCCAGGTATATCCTTTATTGCCTCTTCTATCTCTATGCCTATCTTCTCTATGGTCTCAAGGTCAGGTCCAAGTATCTTTATTCCTGCTGGTGTTCTAATGCCTGTGGCAAGCATATCGAGCCTTGCCTTTATAGGCATTGTGAAGGAATTAGCAACCCCGGGGATGGAGAGCTTTTCATTGAGTTCATCCTTGAGCTTCTCTACATCCATTCCTTTACGCCATTTATCCTCTGGCTTCAGATTAATCACTGTCTCGAACATCTCAAGGGGTGCTGGATCTGTGGCAGTCTCTGCCCTTCCTGCCTTTCCAAAGACGAGATCCACTTCTGGAACAGACTTTATTATCTGGTCCTGAATCTTGAGGAGTCTTCCAGCCTCAGCTATGGATAACCCAGGTGCTGTAACAGGCATGTAAAAAAGTGTGCCTTCATAAAGGGGAGGCATGAACTCTGTTCCGAGTCTTGAAAGAGGGATATAGGTTATAAGCATAATGAGCACTCCCATGGCAATGACAATATATTTGATCCTCAATACGAACCTGAGGCCGGGTTCAAAAAACCTGTGCAGAAGTATGCTTATGGGATTCTTTTCTTCTGGTCTGATCCTTCCCTTTATAAGGAGTGTCATCAGAGATGGCGTCAGGGTAATGGCAAGGAATGATGCAAAGAGCATCGCGAAGGTCTTTGTGTAGGCAAGGGGTTTAAAGAGCCTTCCTGCCTGTGCCTCAAGGGTGAAGACAGGAAGAAATCCTACAGTAATTACAAGGAGTGAGAAGAAGAGGGAGGGCCCTACCTCCTTTGCACCATCTATGATTAATTCATTTCTCTTTCTTTTTTGATCTGAGTCTGGAATATTTCTCTTCAATATCTCCCATTCTTCAAGTTTCTTATGGGCATTCTCTACCATAATTATGGAGGCATCGACCATGGCTCCTATTGCTATGGCAATCCCGCTCAGACTCATTATGTTTGATGTAACCTTTAATTGATTCATCAGGATAAATGAGGCGATTATGGCAACAGGAAGTGTAAGGATTATCACAAAGGCACTCGGTAGATGAAGGAGAAATACAAGGCAGACAACGCTTACTGCAATGGAGAGTTTAATTATCTCTTCTTTGAGGGTATCAATGGCCCTGTATATAAGTTCAGACCTGTCATAGGTGACTATAACCTTTACGCCCTCTGGAAGGGATGGTTCTATCTCTGTTTTTAATTTTTCTTTTACCCTCTTTATCACATCAAGGACATTCTCTCCAAATCTCACAATGACTATTCCACCAACAACCTCTCCTTTTCCATCAAGGTCAGCTATCCCGCGCCTTATCTCAGGACCGAGCTCAACCTTTGCTACATCCTTGAGGAATACAGGAATACCTTTTTCTGATTTGAGATAGGTATTCTTCAGGTCATCGATACCTTTTATGTAGCCCCTTCCTCGAATCATGTATTCAGCACCAGAAAGCTCCAGGACCCTTCCCTCAACATCAAGATTTGACTTCTTAACTGCCTCCATTATATCCATGAGGCCAAGTCCATAGACCTTTAATCTTACAGGGTCAACAATAATCTGGTACTGCCTTACAAATCCACCAATGCTTGCCACCTGGGATACACCGGGCACACTCTCAAGGGCAAGTTTTATATTCCAGTCCTGAAGAGAGCGGAGTTCTGAGAGATTGTATCTTCCTTTTTCATCAACAAGGGCATAACTGAACCCCCATCCAAGGCCAGTTGCATCAGGACCAAGGACTGGATTTACATCTACTGGTAGTTTTGCCCTTGCTGTCTGGAGATATTCAATGACCCTACTTCTTGCCCAGTAGATGTCTGTACCTTCTTTGAATATGACATAGACAAAAGAGCTTCCAAAAAAGGAATATCCCCTCACAACACTCACCTCGGGTGCTGCAAGGAGTGTTGTGGATATAGGATAGGTTATCTGGTCTTCTACAAGCTGGGGGCTCCTGCCGGGCCATTCAGTATAGATGATTACCTGTGTATCACTCAGGTCTGGAAGGGCATCAAGAGGTGTGTGGATAAGAGACCAGTAACCCAGAGCAAGGAGCAGGGCAGTCATAAGAAAGACCATGAACCTGTTTTTTGCGCTGAATTCTATGATTTTTGAAAGCATCACACCTATCCAAAATAAAGTTTTGAATGGGCATAAGGCTGAAAAAGCACAAAAGGCGACTCC
>DAISHO010000067.1:0-9241 GCA_036822495.1 Thermodesulfovibrionales bacterium | reverse complement strand
TGAGGCCTTATGCCCTCTTTAAAATACCATTTTAATTTATTTTGGACAGCTATGACTTGACCATATATCTTACTGTATGAACAAGTCCTTCCATAAGAAATATAAGTGATTCCACATCAAGAAATTCATCTGTTATCTTATCAAAAAGGATGTTAAGGTATGAGCCAAATTCATTGTCATCCTTCGAATAGAGGATCAGTAATCTGACCTTTGGAAGGAGGTCAATCCTTATTGAAATATCAGAAGGATAGCCTTCAATCTTAACTCCACCGATTCTCATCAGTATATCTATTGCCCTTTCAGTATCCTCATCGATAAGTTCCTTTAAGGGATTTATACAATCCCTCTCAAATGTAGAGGCTTTGACAATGCCACCCCTTAGGTCCCTGAAAGATATCCATTCACCTGTAAAATTACCCTTTCCTCCTTTTCTTATATAATGGAGGATAAGAATCCTTATCCACTTATTCTCTGTTTCAGGTATAATCATGCCATCCCTTCTGATAAGATAATCCCTTCCAGTACACCTTAGCACAATACCTTCCTCATGAAGGTTTGCTCCTATGTCTTGAGCCCTTTCAATGAGATTAATCCTGGACACCTCCTGCTCAAGGTTTTTTATAAGCTCATCCCTCCAATCGAAGGCCTGAATATTCCTTCTTAGATGATCTCTCCTTTCTTCATCGAGATAGGGACACTCCTTTAATTTAGAAGGGTCTTTTTTAATAGATACTGCAAAGGCCATACATGTGCCAGCACTGCATTCTCTGCAATTCTTCTTTGGAAGGATTTTATAAATATCAATCTCTTTCATTACCTGGCCTTTTCGAAGACAAGGGTTGAGAGGAAGAGAAAGACCATAGAAGAAAAGGCAAGCACTCCAATATCGATATAAAAGGGAAAATCAAGATTAATCCCTTTTGAAAGAAGTACATGCTTGAGGCCATCAATACCATATGTAAGGGGATTTAAAGAAGAGGCATATCTTAGAATAAGTGGCAGTTTTTGTACAGGATACATGGCACCTGAAAGAAAGAACATGGGCATAACAATAAAATTCATGATCATGCTAAAGCTCTCAAGGCTTTCATAAAAGGACGCAATAACAATACCAAGGGTAGAGATAGAAAAGGACAGAAGCATTATCATAAAGAAGGAAGCAACTATCTCACCAGTTGATGGATAGATACCAATAAGGGGAGAGATTAGCATTATTATCAAGGCCTGTATGGTTGAAAGAAGGGTTCCGCTTAGAGCCTTCCCAAGGACGATGGAAAATCTCGACACAGGCGCAACGAGTATCTCCTTTAAGAAACCAAACTCCTTATCCCATATGATGGATATGGATGAAAATATAGCGCTAAAAAGGATAGTCATACCAATAATTCCTGGAAAAAGAAACCTCATGTAATCTGTTCCTGTCACATCCTGAGGAACGAGCCTTGACATACCCATACCAACAAAGAATAACCATATCAAGGGCCTTGCCATGGTGGAGACAAGCCTCCCCTTTTCTCTCAGAAACTTTATGAGCTCTCTCATGACAATTACATAGACGACCTTAGCCTCTATCAAAGCGCCTCCTGTAAGCCCTTATAGACTCCTTAAATTCATCTTCCTGAGCTCCTTCCCTGAGCCCTCTACCTGTGAGTTTTAAAAAAACATCATTAAGGGTTGGCCTCTGGAGTCTCACAGATATAACCTCATCACCAAGGAGCCTTATGAGCTCAGGGATACATACATCACCCTTTACTCCATGAACAAAGACCTCTCCATCTCCCTCATCAATGTCAGCTGTTATCTTTTCCTTCAATATCTTTATTGCCCTCTTGTTGTCCCTTGCCCTGAAATAGACTACATCACCTCCAATGCTCCTCTTAAGTTCATCAGGAGTGCCCTCAACTATTATTCTTCCATGGTCTATAATAGCAACCCTCTGACATACCTCTGCCTCATCCATATAATGGGTCGTCATAAAAACTGTAACTCCCTGAGTCTCAGGAAGCTTAATAATGTGTTCCCAGAGATTTGCCCTTGACTGGGGATCAAGGCCTAAGGTAGGTTCATCAAGAAAAAGAACCTTCGGGTAATGCATGAGTCCCCTTGCCAGCTCAAGACGCCTCTTCATGCCACCAGAAAACCTCTTTACTGGTTCATCCTTCCTGTCATAAAGTCCCATAAAATTTAAAAGCTCTTCTATCCTTGCCTTTGCCTTTTCCCTGTTTAATCCATAGAGATAGGCATGAAATAGGAGGTTTTCAAAGGCTGTAAGGTCTTTATCAAGGGTCATATCCTGAAAGACGATGCCTATAGAGCTCCTGACCTTATGGGGTTCTTTTACACAATCATAACCATTGATAAAGGCCCTCCCTGATGTTGGACTGAGGAGTGTACAGAGGATATTTATGGTAGTGGTCTTTCCAGCACCATTAGGACCAAGAAAACCAAATATGGTCTTCTCTTCAACCTCAAGATTCAGATGATCAACTGCCCTTATCTTACCAAAGTCCTTTACAAGGGACTCTGTTTTTATAATTGAGGCCATATTAGTTTATTCAAGATCAGTCATTCACATCTGTCCAAAATAATTCTTAAGGGGCATGAGGCATCCAACAGGCTACGGTAGGCTACAGGCTATAGGCTACAGTAGGCTATAAGCTATAGAATTTTTCCTAATATCCTGAAGCCTAACGCCTACCTGTAGCCTTCAGCCTATTTGAGGCCTTATGCCCTCTTTAAATAGCTTATTTAGAATTGTTTTGGCCAGCAGTCTCAGACATTGAATCTGAAATTTATAATATCTCCATCCTTTACAATATAATCCTTTCCTTCAAGCCTCAAAAGACCCTTATCCCTAAGAGCAGAAAGGGAACCCTCCTTAATGAAATCCTCATAGCTAACAACCTCAGCCCTTATGAAGCCTCTTTCCATGTCTGAATGTATCTTCCCAGCAGCCCTCTGGGCATTCGTTCCTTCCCTGATAGTCCAGGCCCTGACCTCATCTTCTCCAACCGTAAAAAAGGAGATATATCTCAAAAGCCCGTATGATACCCTTATCAATTTATTAAGGGCTGGTTCATCAATACCAAGCTCTTTAAGGAATTCTTTCTGTTCATCAGGACTCATCTGGCTGAGTTCGCTCTCTATCTTCCCTGAAAGGCTTATTATCTTCACCTTTTCTTCGTATGCAGGACTGAATCTTCTGTAATAGTTGGTGGCAGAACCAATTAATGCCTCTATTTCCCGGGGATTCATTTTTTCATCTGTATTGAAAACAATGACCTCTGGCTTATCAGAGAGAAATTGCATGGGTCGTAATATCTTCAGCTCCTCCTCTGAAAAATCAACAAATCTTAAGGGTCTTTCCTGTTCAAGGGCATCCTTACATTTAAGAAGGGTCTTCACCTCCTCTTCATGAGGCTTCTTTCCCTTCTTTTTTGCCTCTTCTATCCTCTGGAGCCTTTTTGTGACAAGTTCGAGGTCACCGAAGATAAACTCAAACTCCACTGTCTCCATATCCTTTAAAGGGTCAATACTACCAAGAGGATGAACTACTGCCTCCTCCCTGAAGGCCCTGATTACATGCACTATGGCATCTGCATCCTTAATCATGTCAAAGACCTTTCTATTTTGAAGAAGGTCACCTTTAGTAAGACCTATGAAATCCACATATTCCACAGTGGCATTTGTAACCTTTCTGGGTCTGAATATCTCAGCAAGTCGTTCGAGCCTTCTGTCAGGCACCTTCACCGTTGCCCTCTGGGGTTCCATATCCTTTGTGATATAAAGAGATGTAGGGTTAATCATACCCGTAAGGGCATTAAAGATGGTGGTCTTACCAGAATTAGCAAGTCCTGTTATAGGCAATTTCACGAGTATTAACCGTCCTCAATATTCCTGAATCGTTACTTATAACCACACCTATCAAAGATAAAGTGTTAATGGGCTACTACTTAGTGCGACTGTTTTCTATCCCGCCCTGTGCCCATTAATCCTTGGTGCTATTTTTCGGGCTGCGATTGAAAGTCTATAAAAATTTTTTAGAATGTGGTATTATAACAAAAAATATGGATATCCTACTTGCTGATAGCATAAGTGATAGTAAGGAAGAAAGCCTTGTATGAAATTTTTTAAAAATATTTTTCTATATCTGCTCATCACATTTTTAATCTATTCCTTTTATAATAGTGAATCATTTGCAGAGCAGAAAAAAACCATAGGTATTATCCTTCCATCAAATGTCCCTTATTATGAAGAGGTTCACGCCCATGTCTTGAAAAGGCTTGAGGAAAATATAATCTCGGGGAACACGGATCTTCTGATACAGAAACCCTATCCTGATCCCATTGCACTCAGCAATGCTGCAAGAAAACTGATTGCACTCAATGTCAATATTATCATCTGCTACGGAACGGAGGCCACTCTTGCAGCCATAAGGGAAAAACCTCAACAACCCATTATATATATAGGAGGCTATAACCCCGTCCTTGAAAGATATAGAGCTAATAATATTACAGGTGTTGAATTCAAGACCCCTATCTCCAGTGTTACAAGATATCTGAACAGCATGAAGGAGATTAAAACCATAGGTGTTGTGTATAATCCTCTTGAGAGTGACTCAGTTTATCAACTTAATGAGTTTCTAAAATGCTGCCCTTTCTATAAAATAACAGTAATCAAAATACCCATAAAAACTGCCTCTGAACTGAAAAGGATCCTTCCAGAGAATAAGGTTGATGCCTTAATCTTTACCACAAGCAGCATTGCAAATATTGCTCTTTCTGGATTCTCAAATACAGGTATCCCTGTAGCCACACTGTTACCGAGAAAAGATGCAAAACCAATTATCTCATTATATCCATCAGCCAAAAAACAGGCTGAAAAGGCAGGAAATATTATTCAGAAGATCCTTAAAGGTAAAAATCCATCAGAGGTCCCGAGAGATCTGAGCGCTGATATGGAGCTAATCTTTAATCTTGCAGAGGCCTATAAGATGAATCTCCGCATCCCGGCAGATTTACTTACAGAGGCAACGGAGGTACTTTACTGATGAAGATGATCTCGATTTCTGTCCTGATCTCAATCTTAATACTCTTCCCAGCTATTTGTTTTTCTCAAGAAAAATCTAAGGCTGAAATTTTAATAGGTCTAATTCCTGAAGAAAATATATTCCGCCAGATGGATAGATATAGACCGCTGGGGGATTATCTCTCAAATAAGCTAAACATAAAGACAAGATTTACAATCCTGAGTAGATACGGGGACATCATAGATAGATTTCTAATAAGAAACCTTGACGGTGCCTTCTTCGGAGCATTTACCGGTGTTCTTGCAATAGAAAAACTAAAGGTTGAACCTATTGTAAGACTACAGAACATTGATGGAACAACTACTGCAGAGGGATATATCATCGTAAGGAAAGACAGTGGAATAAAAGACATTAAGGACATGAAGGGGAAAACAATTGCCTTTGTTGATAGGGCAACAGCCACAGGTTTTTTATTCGCTATTGCCTATCTTAAAGAACATGGGATTGATAATCCCTTCAGTTATTTTAAAGACTATTATTTTACAGGAAGTCACGATTCTGCACTTCTTAGTGTTCTTGATGGCAGGGCTGATATAGGAGTTGTAAAAAGCACAATCGTGAAGGAAAGAATTAGAAGAGAACCATTGATTGAGAATGAGATTTCAATTATCGCAAGGTCAATACCTCTGCCTGATGTAACGCTCTGCCTTTCAAAGAAACTTGATAGTGCCCTCAGAGATAAGATAAAGAGGATACTCATCACGATGGACAGTGATCCAGAGGGAATAAAAGTGCTCGAAAGACTCGGCGCTTCAAGATTCATAAATGCCTCGAGTGAGGATTTTATACCCGTTTATAATCTTCTAAAGAAAGCAGATATTAATCTCAAGACTTATAGATATAAATAATGAAAAAGAGACTCATCATATCACTCGCTATTTTATTCCTGCTCTTTACTATTGGAGTGGGGATAACAATCTTTTACATATATAAAACAACAAGGGACCTCGAGACTGTTATAAGCCTCCACAGGGTAGAGATAATAAGACAGAATCTTGTTATAAATACCCAGACTGTCCAGACCCATCTCTATACAATAGGTACTGCCTTTGGAAGTGAAGTGGATGTTATTGTGGAGCATGTCTCTGATCTTGATAAATCGGTACAGAGCTGCAGGGGGTGTCATCACAGTAAGGAACTCACTGAGAGGCTTGATCGACTGAGTGATATGGTTGAACAGTATAAAGATGCCCTGAGTGCCCTTATCACCACAACAGCAAATAAAGAAAGGGTGGAAAGATTAAGGCTTGTGGCAATAACCCTCGGAAATACCTTGCTGAGCATGGTTCAGGAGATGGCCTTTACTGCTGACCAGAGACTCTACAAAAAGACCATTAATGCATTAAGAGACATAAATAATTCAAAAATAATCCTCTTCGTAACTCTATCAACGGCCTTTATTACTGCCCTTCTGGTGGCGGTAATCTTTACAAGACAGATTACAAAATCCATAGGTATGCTTATATCTGCAACAAAAGAACTGAAGGCTGGAAAACTTGGTGTGATAGCTAATTATTCTTATAAGGACGAATTCAGAGATCTATCTGAGGCCTTTAATGACATGAGCTTAACCCTTAAAAAGAATCACGATGAGCTTTTAGGATTTGCCAGAAGACTCTCCCATCTGTATCGCGTGACGATACCTCTTTATTCCCTTTCAGAGGCAGGTATGCCCTACAAAGACCTGACAGAAATAGTAAAAGAGCTATTTGATGCAAAAGATTCTAAGATATTATTAAAAGATAATGGCAGATTTATTGATATTATGGACAAAGAGGTCTCAATTCCTCAAAAGGAGATGGAAGCCCTTTATCTCTATTATAAAAAAGAGCCAGCTATTTTCAGAAAAGAATCACCACCACCCATTGGAGATGAATATATTCAAACCATAAGTGGCTCAGCCCTTTTTATATGGATTAAGGAACAGGAGAAACTTTCAGGCCTTCTCATGGTCTACAACAAGATCTCAGGAGATTTTGATGATACAGACCTCAATATCGCTGCTATCCTTTCAAATATAATCTCTGTTTCCTATATTAATGTAAAATTGATGGAGAATCTCAGGGCACAGATGAAGGAGCTTAGAGAGACGCAGGAACAGCTGATTCAGGCAGCCAAACTTGCAGCCCTCGGTGAGATGGCTTCTAACATTGCCCATGAATTAAACAATCCCCTGACAAGCATTATCGGATTCTCTGAATTATCACAGGAAGAAACAGATATAGAGACAATTAAGAAAGACCTCAAGATTATTGAACAGGAATCCATAAGGGCAAAGGAGATAGTAAATCAGCTCCTTGAATTTGCAAGAAAGAGATCTATAAACATTGGAAATGTAAAATTAAATATACTTCTAAGAGAGGTACTCCAGCTTGCAAGCCTTCAATTAAAACATGGAAATATTAATGTTAGGGAAGAATTCGAGGATATCCCCATCATAAAGGCAGATCACAACCAGTTAAAACAGGTTTTTCTGAACTTGATAAACAATGCTATCTTTGCTATGCCAGAAGGTGGTATACTGACGCTGAGGACCGGAATGATAGAAGATAAGGTTTTTGTGGATGTGGAAGATACAGGACACGGAATTCCTCCTGATATACTGCCAAGAATATTCGAGCCATTCTTTACAACAAAAAAGGAAAAAGGAACCGGCCTGGGTCTTTCTATAAGTTACAGGATAATTGAAAGTCACGGTGGCAAAATAGAAGTGAAGAGCGAAATCAATAAGGGCACGAGATTTACTGTGATTTTACCTGTCAATTTATCTTCTTGACGAGTATCTCATCAGCAATCACTGGATCCATCGCAATTACAGTCTCTTCCACCTGAAGCACAATTGTGGGTTTCTTTTGAAGAAGCCTTATCCTTACACCCGGGACTATCCCCATTGAAGATAGCTTTATAACACTCGTCTTTTGAGATGGAATAATAAATACTATTTTGACATCTGTCCCTGGTTCAACATTAGAAAGCCTTGTTATTAAAGGCTCTACATCAATACGGTATCTCTTACAGCATTCACCTCTCGGTATTGGCTTTCCGTGTGGACATGTGGGAGGATGGCCAAGAAATGTACAAACACTATCTGTCAACTCATTACTTAATATATGCTCAACCCTGCAGGCATCGTCTTTAACAAGGTCATCCCTCAGTTCAAAGACATCTGAAAAGAGCCTCTCAGCAAGTCTGTATCTCCTGATAAGTCCTTTTGCCCTTTCATATCCCTTCTCGGTAAAGTCAATGTCATCCTCTTTAAGATTTATTAAACCATCCTGAAGAAGTAATGAGATTATATTTTCAGGAGATTCATCATCAGAGCTTATCCTAAAATTGGATAGTGTAGATTTTCCGTCCTCTTTTAAAATCCATATTAGCTCAAGGGCCTCATCAATCCTCTCGTTCTCTACAGATGTCCTCTCCTTGGCCACAGGTTTACCTCATAATAGAATCAAGGGGTAATTCTAAGTCCATAACATGTTTGAAGGTTTTTCTATGGATGGGACAGGGTCCATAAAGTTTCAACTGTATTAAGTGTTCTTTGGTGCAATATCCCCTGTGCTTCTTAAAGCCGTAATATGGATAAAGGGAATCATAATACTCCATTATCCAGTCTCTCAAAACCTTTGCAATAACAGAGGCTGCTGCAATAGAGGCACTTCTATCATCACCCTTTATTATAGATATCTGTTTTAAAGGTATATCCAATCTGATAGCATCTATCATTATAAGCTGGGGCCTGATTTTTAGCATCTCCAATGCCTTGATCATTGCCTTTTTAGTTGCCTCAAGAATATTGAGCCTCTCTATATCTCTAACATCTATTACACCAAAACCTACATCATCTGCCTCGAGCATGATCTTCCAGAAAAGTTCTTTTCTCTGTTGACCGCTAAGCTTCTTAGAATCCCTTAATCCCTCTATCCTAAGATTATCCCTCAATATCACAGCACCAGCAACAACCGGACCCGCTATGCAGCCTCTGCCTGCTTCATCAACACCAGCAATAATCCTGTATCCCTTTTTCCTGTATACCTGATCATACGAAAAAAGGGACATGTCTATTCAAAAACCCTCTGCTCCTTTTCCCTTATCTTTGCCTCTTTACCCTTCTTCTTTCTAAGATAATAGAGTTTTGCCCTTCTTACATCA
>DAISHO010000066.1:0-9257 GCA_036822495.1 Thermodesulfovibrionales bacterium | reverse complement strand
CATGCAGGAAGGCCTTATCGAGAGGACACCAAGAGGAAGGCTCGCAACAAGACAGGCCTATGAGCACCTGGGCATTACAAAGACTGGAGGCCTTTTTAGTGCATGAAACTCCTCCTTCATATATGCTGTGCTAATTGTGCTATATATCCTCTTGAGAGGATAAGAAAACTCGGAATCGAGTTTGCAGGTTTGTGGTTCAATCCCAATATCCATCCCTATCAAGAATACCGTATGAGGCTTGAGTCCCTTCAAAGGCTATCTGAAGAATGGAGGTTCCCTGTTATCTACAATTATACTTATGACCTGAACCTTTTCATGAAAGGAGTGATAGATACCCCTCAGGTGCCTGAGAGATGTGCTTATTGCTACAGGTTAAGGCTTGAAGAGACAGCTAAGAAGGCAAAGGAAGAAGGAGCAGAAGCCTTTAGCACTTCCCTTATTGTAAGCCCTTATCAGAGATATGAACTCATTGTCGAAATAGGCAAGGAATTGGCTGAAAGATATAATATAGAATTCTTCTTTGAAGACATGAGGTCTCACTACCGAGATAGTTTAAAAATTTCAAAAGAACTCGGCCTTTACAGACAGAAATATTGTGGATGTATCTATTCAGAGGCAGAGAGGTTTATGAATAAGAGATGAATGGACTTGGTGACATAGGAAGATTTATCATTATTGCAGGCCTTATCCTCATAGGCCTTGGTCTGATTCTATTGCTTTCTGAAAAACTCCCATATATAGGAAGACTCCCCGGAGATATAATCATCAGAAAGAAAAATTTCACCTTTTATTTCCCCCTCATGACAGGCCTTATACTGAGCCTTATCCTCAGTCTTATCCTTTACATCATAGGAAGGTTGAGATAGGAGATGCCTGGAAGAGCTTTTTCATTCCTTTGGCTTGCAGGATTTATCGTTCTGCTTTCCTGTGCATCTGTTTCTTCAAATGAAGTGTCATTGGTGAGGGTTTTACTTCTTGATAATGGAGATGTGTCTCCCTCGGAAAAATTACAATATATTGGTAAACTCGAAGGTTCTCTTCTCATAAATGGAGCTACCTTTGAAGGTACTATTGAGGTATGGAAAGGGAAGGATAGGCTTTATCTGATAAATGAACTTTCCCTTGAAGAATATGTCAGGGGTGTGGTGGCTTCTGAATCTGGAAAGGACTGGCCCCTTGAGGCCTATAAGATTCAGGCTGTCCTTGCAAGGACCTATGCCCTATACCACATTAAAAAAAGGTCAGGCCTTCCATTCCACTTAACCTCCACAGTAAATCACCAGGTATTTAAAAATGGACCCTACAGTGATGATATTATAAGAGCTGTTGAGGAGACAAAGGGTGAGGTCCTTGTTTATGAAGGTGAACCCATTTTAGCCCTTTACCATTCTTCCTCTTCTGATACTACAGAGGATCCAGCAGAGGTCTTTGGGTCTTCCTATCCCTATATAAGGCCTGTGAAGGTTACAGCACGACTTTCACCCTATGCAGAATGGAAGAAGACAATACCTTTGAAAGAGATAGAGATCTCTACCGGGATTCCAGGTATTAAAGACATAGTTATTTTGAGCAGGACCTCTACTGGAAGGGTAAGAGAGGTAGGCCTGAAGACCTCAAGGGCAGTGAAAAAGTTAAAGGCAACAGAATTAAGGAGGCTTCTTGGATGGCAGAACCTTCCGAGCACAGATTTTGATATATCGAGGCAGGGAGATATTATAATATTTACAGGTAGGGGATATGGCCATGGAGTTGGTTTATCCCAGTGGAGTAGTCTCGATATGGTCCTTGAGGGAAAGACTTATAGAGAGATACTGAATTATTTCTATCCAGGTGCTGAATTAAAGAGATTATGAAGTCAAAAGAATTTGACTTTGAGCTTCCCAAAGAACTCGTAGCCCAGAGGCCTGAAGAGAGAGGCTCTTCGAGGCTTCTTGTGCTTAAAAGAGATGGTCAGATCCTTCACAGGAGCTTTTCTCAAGTTGTGGAGTTCTTAAATGAGGGTGATATGCTTATTCTTAATAATACAAAGGTGTTGCCTGTAAGACTTGAGGGTAGAAAATCAACAGGCGGAAGGATTGAGGTCTTACTGGTTTCTCCTGCTGGTGAAGATATATGGAGGGTCCTTACGAGGGAAAATTATAAAGGAATTGTTAGGGTCTCTGAAGACCTGGAATTAGAAATTATGGGCAATGAAAGGGCAAGGCTTCACTGTAAAGGTGACCTTCAGGAGATCCTCTGGAGGGCAGGCCAGATGCCCCTTCCACCCTATATAAGGAGAAAGCCCCTTCCTGAAGATAAGACTTGGTACCAGACCATTTATGCAGAAATCCCTGGTTCTGTGGCAGCACCAACTGCTGGGTTGCATTTTAAGGAAGAAATCTTAAAGGGCCTTTCTGAGAAAGGTGTCCTTATAAGAAAACTCACCCTCCATGTAGGCCCTGGAACCTTCAGGCTTATAAGAACTGAGGATATTGAGGACCATAAAATGGAGCAGGAGTTTTTTGAGATACCTGTTCCCCTTTTTAATGAAATAAGGAAAGTAAAAGAAGCAGGAGGCAGGGTAATAGCAACAGGTACTACCACAACAAGGGCTCTTGAAGGCTATGCCTCTGGAAGGTATATGACATTAGCTGTGAATGGTCAACTCAAGGGTTCTACAGACATATTTATCTATCCGGGATATGAATTTAAAATAATAGACGGACTTATTACAAACTTCCATCTTCCCCGTTCTACCCCTCTACTTCTTGCCAGTGCCTTTGCCGGAATAGAGAATCTCCAGAAGGCTTATAAGGAGGCCATTGCCATGGGATATAGATTTTTTTCCTATGGTGATGCTATGTTAATTATATGAAGAATCCAGAGGGTTCATTAATAGTCCTGAACAGGTCTGTTGTTATTGGCATAGTGGTTCTTATAACCACCCTGAGCTTTGCCTTTGGTTATTTTGTTGGGCGATATTCTGGTTCAAGAACAATGCAGGAGACAGAGATAAAGGAAGGGAAACAGGCAGGCTCTCCTCAGACAGAGGTTCAAAGACCCATAGAGAAAGTTAATATCCCTGAGACAGCTTCGTCTTCGACTCAACAACAGTTACCTTCGCCGCCAATGCATGTTGAAGCTCCCAGAGCTAATGACATAGAGGTTCAGTCACAGGAGTCGAAGACAGAAAAAACAGGCAGTGTTCCGTCTCCGAAGGAGCTTAGCCTGAAAAAAGGTTTTTATTATCTTCAGGTTGGTGCCTTTAAGGATGCTCAAAGGGCTTCAAGGTTAAAGGAAAGCCTACAGAAGGAACATTATGATGTTATAATAAAAAAAGATAGCTCGAATGTCCATAAGGTATTTGTTGGCAGTTTCAGGGCGAGGAAGGAGGCTCAGTTAGCCCAGACGAGGATAAAGAAGCTTTATGGAATAGATTCTATTATTATTAAACAGTGAGGTAAGACTACGGTTACTTTAGAGTATGAACTCAAGACTGATGAGGATTACGAATATCTTCATTCAGTCTTTGGAAAGAATATCCAGGCAATAGAAGAGACCCTTGGTGTAGTTATCAGCGCAAGGGGTAATAAGATAATTATCAAGGGAGAAGAGGGGTCTGCCCAAAGGGCAAAAAAAATAATTGACGAGCTCAAGGACCTCAGTAGCCAGGGTTATTCCATAAAACCAGAGGATATTCGTTACTGTCTTGAGGCCTCTCCTCAGGAACCCTCCCTTAAGGCCCTTTTCATGAGCAATATCCCTGTCTCTTCGAAGAAGAGATTTATAGTTCCAAAGACAGAAACGCAGAAGGAATACATTGAGGCGATACAGAAGTATGATATCGTTATAGGCATAGGCCCTGCTGGAACTGGAAAGACCTATCTTGCCATGGCAATGGCAGTAAATGCCCTTCTAAAAAAACAGGTAACAAGGATAGTCCTTGCAAGACCTGCAGTTGAGGCTGGTGAAAAACTCGGTTTTCTTCCAGGTGATATTGAGGAAAAGGTGAGCCCTTATCTAAGGCCCCTCTATGACGCCCTTTTTGATATGATGGAGCCCGAGAAGGTGGCAAAGTATATAGAAAGGGGTGTAATAGAGATTGCTCCCCTTGCCTTCATGAGAGGAAGGACCCTTAATGACTCCTTCATAATCCTTGATGAGGCCCAGAATACGACCTCTGAGCAGATGAAGATGTATCTTACGAGGCTCGGTTTTAATTCAAAGACTGTTATAACAGGTGATGTTACACAGATTGACCTTCCTGCTGGCAAGCTCTCAGGACTTGTGGAAGCAGAAAGGATACTGAAGGGTATTGAAGGTATAAGGTTTGTGTATTTTTCCGAGAGGGATGTGGTCAGACACAGATTGGTTCAGGAGATTATAAGGGCTTATGAAAGATACGAACGGACAGAAAAACAGCACCAGGTTTGAAAAGAAGCCTCCATTTTATATAGATAAAAAAGAATTTTTAAGCCTCTTTGGCCTATCAGTCCTGGTAAGCCTTTCCATATACACAAATAAGGGTCCGCTGTCTTTTATTTCCTATACCTTTATCAGCCTTTTTCTTCTCTATATCTTTTATAGAGACATTTTCAGATACAAACCATCCTATATAACTAATGAAAAGACCTTGCTCGCTATTGCTACCCTCCTTATTACAACACTAATCTTTTCGAGACTTTCAGAATATCTATTTATAGCAATGATGAGGGGACTCGATGTCTCTTACAGACAGGCCCCCTTTTTTCTCCTTCCTATACCAACAGGTGCAATGCTTGCCACATTACTTTTTGATTTTCATACAGCAATTGTATTTTCATTTATCATAAGTCTCCTTTCGGGTCTGTGGCTTGAAGAGCCATTTTTTTCAATATATTTTTTTATAGGAAGTCTGGTTGCCTCCTTCAGTATACTTAATTCAAAAAAGAGGTCATCTATTCTCAAAGGAGGTTTTTTCGTAGGTCTTATAAATCTTACTGTGGCATTTCTCTATCTTCTATCAAAGGATCTGATCCTTAACTCATTCTTGCTTCCAGTGGCTGGCTTTGCCTTTATGTCTGGGCTTGTAGTGAGTGCTTTTGTATTTTTACTGCTTCCTCTTTTTGAGTTTATTTTTAACATAACAACAGATATATCTCTCGTAGAATTGCTTGATGTAGATCACCCCCTTATGAAGGCCCTTATGAGAGATGCACCAGGTACATACCATCACAGTGTTATAGTGGCAAATCTTGTGGAGGCTGCGGCAGAAAATATCAAGGTAAACAAACTTCTTGCAAGGGTAGGTGCCTATTATCATGATATAGGAAAGGTAAAGATGCCCCATTATTTTGTCGAGAATCAAATAGGAGAAAATAGACATGAACATATAACACCCCACATGAGCAGTCTTGTACTTATATCCCATACAAAAGATGGTTCTGAGCTTGCAAGACAGTACAAACTGCCACAGGCTATTATTGATATCATTCAACAGCACCATGGCGACTCATTGATAACATTTTTTTACGAGAAGGCAAAGGCTGCTGGTGAGACAGTAGATGAATCTGATTATAAATATCCAGGACCGAAACCAAGGACAAAGGAAGCTGCCCTCATAATGATGGCTGATGCAATAGAGGCTTCCTCAAGGGTTCTTACAGAGCCTTCTCCAGCAAGGATTGCCTCTCTTGTTGAAAAAATTATAGGAAGGATCATAATGGAAGGCCAACTTGATGAGTGTGATTTTACCTTCAAAGAGATTGCTGAGATAAAAAATAGTTTTATCCACACATTAACCGGCATTTTTCATAAAAGGATAAACTATCCTGGTTTCAAATTTGATGGAAATGATTCTGATAAAGACAACACTCAAAAAGAGGGTAAGGCACCAGTTCATCAAAAAGGAACTCAGGAGACTCTTAAGTCTTCTTAAGATTCCTCATGCTGAGCTCAGCATCCTTATCGTGGGAGACTGCAAGATGCGCTCTCTTAACAGAAGATTCAGGGGCATAGACAGGACAACTGATGTCCTCTCTTTTCCCCAGATAGATAGAAGCCCCGGTTCTTATAAAGCTATACCTTTACTCCTTGGAGACATAGTCATAAATCCCCATCAGATAAAGAGACAGGCCATTGAGAATAATGTCCCTTTCAAAAAGGAACTCAGGCATGTCCTTATCCATGGTCTTTTACACCTTCTCGGCTATGACCATGAAAGGACAGACTCTGAAAGACTTAAGATGGAAAGACTCGAGGAGAAACTCCTTAATGCCCTTGAGAGGGTGGTTCACAAGCGCTAATAACGCAATAGAAGGAATCCTTCATGCTACAAGGACCCAGAGGCATATGAGGTATCATCTCATATCAGCCGGGATGGTCCTGCTTATTGGATATGGTCTTGGAATTACAAGAGTAGAGTTTATTGCAATAGGAATATGCGTTATGATTGTGATAGTGGCAGAACTATTTAATACAATAGTGGAGAGGATTGTTGACAGGCTTTCTCCTGAGGTCTCTGATTTTGCAAGGACTGTTAAAGATATGGCTGCAGGCGCAGTGCTTTTAGTTGCTACAGGTTCTGCCCTTGTAGGCTATGTGATTCTTTTTCCTTATATAAAAAGGGCTTTGTATGGTGGTCCTATTATTTCTGGCCATACAAGAGAGGATGTGGCTGTCATTGCTGTCCTTATAGTCCTTATCCTTGTAATAATCCTTAAGGCATACACAGGAAAGGGCACACCTCTAAGAGGTGGTTTTCCATCAGGCCATGCAGCTGTATCCTTCAGTATATGGCTCTCCATAACATTGATGGTTCATAACCTTCTTGTTTCAATCCTTACTCTCATACTTGCAGTAGCTATCTCTCAGAGCAGAATTGCGGTCCACGCCCATACACCAAAAGAGGTAATAGCAGGTGCAATACTCGGACTTCTGATTACAGGCTTACTCTTCCTCATATTCACCTGAAAAGGCCTTCATGGCCTCTTCAATAATAAGCTCAGGATGGTCCTTATATCTCAAAGAAAAATGTAGAGGTATCAGATTCTTTACCCCTGCCTTTCTTGCTATACTTCCAGCAATTCTTGCTGTAAGATGGTTTCTCTCAACAGCGAGTTGTATATCTTTGTGAAGATAATAGGCCTCTGTGTAAAGATAGTCAGAACCCTTTACAAAATCCGTGACCCTTTCAATATTATCATTCTCAATAGCAAGGTCCATTAGATAAGATATCTTCTGACCCTCTGTAAAGATGGCAATATCCATTAGTTCCTTTACCTTGAAGTTTCCTTTACCTGTGTCTATGACCCTTTCTGGGTCTCCTTTTATGAGGGCCTCCTTATATTCAGAAAGCCACGGGCCTACCTCAAGCCCCTTCTTTTTAAGAAGGTCCTTATCAATGTTTATATGGACCTCTTCGTCAATCCTGTAGGTAAGGACAGGAACACCATGGGTGAGGATGAGACCTTTGACTCTGAAGAAAGGTTCTTCTAATAAAATACCATTAAATTCCTGGGTCTTTTTTTCATGAGGTATGAGGCCCTTTTCAGCATAAAAACCTGAATGTCTTATGAGCCCCCCAGATACCTCATAGACCTCTATCTTTAATGGATAACCTGAGATCAGATTCCATGTATAACCCTTTAATTTTCCCCATACACAGTCTGTTATACCTTCAGGGCCAAAGACCCTTAAAGGTTGAGGTCTTCTCAGGATAGCCCTGAGAAGAGTATCAAAGCCAATAAAATGGTCAATATGCATGTGGGTAACAAATACATCAGAAACCTTATTGAGTTCTGTCTGGGAAAGGTTATGGATATCTCCGAGGTCAAAGAGGAGGACCCTCTTCTGTCTTGTTATACCTATCATAAGACAGGGGTCTTCAAATGGACCATTAACCAGTTTATGTCTGAAATAGGACTTCATTGCCAGATTGTTATGGCTGAGATAGATTTGCTATTGTTATAATACAAAATATACTTATATCTTTGTTACACTGGAGGAGATCGATGTCTGAGTTGAGGAAGGATCCTATTGTTGGTAGATGGGTTATTATCTCTGTGGAAAGGGGAAAAAGACCCACTGATTTCAGTTCTCCGTCCATCAAGAGGAGGGCAGGCGGCTTCTGCCCCTTCTGTCCAGGAAATGAATACACCACACCCAATGAGATAATGGCCTTCAGACCTGAGGGAGCCGGACCTTCAGGCTGGACCCTCAGGGTTGTGCCAAATAAATTTCCCGCCCTTCAGATTCATGGCGAACTTTTAAAGACCGCAGAGGGAATGTATGACAGGATGAATGGAATAGGAGCCCATGAGGTAATCATAGAGACGCCAGTTCATACTGAATCCCTCTCTACCATGCCCCTGAGGAGAGTAAATGATGTCCTTTGGGCCTACTATCTCAGGCTTCAGGACCTTAAAAAAGATAGGAGGTTTAAATATGTATTGATATTCAAAAACGAAGGTGAAGTTGCTGGAGCTACCCTTGAACATTCCCACACTCAGTTAATCGCCCTTCCTATTGTGCCAGGCCTTGTAAGAGAAGAATTTGAGGCATCAAGGAAATATTATGACATGAAGGAAAGATGTATCTTCTGTGATATTATAGCTCAGGAACGAGAAGATGGAAAGAGGGTGATTTATGAAAACGAGGCTTATATTGCCATAGCGCCTTTTGCACCGAGAACTCCCTTTGAGACATGGATTCTTCCAAAGGAGCACCAATCATCATTCCAGCCAGTAAAGAATGATTTTATGCCTCTTGCAGATATTCTCCAGAAAACCTTAAAACAGCTTGATGCTGTCCTCGATATACCTCCGTATAATTTTATTATCCATACCTCGCCCTTTAATGAAGAAGAAAACGAATTCTATCGCTGGCATATCGAGATTACCCCAAAACTTACAAAGATTGCTGGTTTTGAATGGGGCTCCGGCTTTTTCATCAATTCGGTTCCTCCAGAGGATAGTGCAAGATTCATGAGGGAGGCAAGGATATAACAGGCAGAATGAAGATATTCATAGTGACTCCAGAGGCAGTGCCTTATGCCAAGACAGGAGGACTTGCTGATGTTGCAGGAAGCCTCCTTAAGGAATTCAGGAAACTGGGAATGGATGCAATATTGATAATGCCCTTTTACTCCGTTGTAGCAAACTCCTCAGAGACCATTGATACAGGCATAAGACTTTCATTGCATATATTGTCTGACAATATTACTGCATCACTTCTTGAATCCAGAAGGAATGATTATCCTGCCTATTTTATTAGGTGTGATAAGCTCTTTATGAGAGAGG
>DAISHO010000065.1:0-9302 GCA_036822495.1 Thermodesulfovibrionales bacterium | reverse complement strand
TTTTTAAGGTTTATCTTTACAGGTAGGAGGGTTACCCTTGTCGCAATTTAAAAATAATATCGATTATATAATTATATTCATCACTGCCCCTGATGAGAAGGTCGGCAGTGAGATTGCACGAACCCTTGTAGAGGAGAAGCTTGCAGGTTGCGTGAATATTATTAAGGATATCAGGTCCATCTATTTCTGGCAGGATAAGGTGGAGGATGAGCCAGAGGTTTTACTTGTAATAAAGACAAAAAAAAGTCTTTTTGAAAAATTAAAAGACAGGGTAAAGACCCTCCATCCCTATTCAGTTCCTGAGGTAATAGCAATACCAATTATCGAGGGCTCAGAGGATTATCTCAGGTGGCTTGATGAGGTTTTGGTGGCGAGGTAACAATAGAGCCCAGTAAATATAGCAGGAGTGCTCAAGGGTTGTTGTAATAGAGAAGGCCTCTTCAAGGGATTCACCTCTTGCAAAACTTCCATGGCCTTTAACAATAACTATCTTATGAGTTTTCAGAACCTCTGCTATTTCATCAGGTAATGGTGAGGTAACCGTTGAACCTTTTACAATTGGAATCCTTTCACCTATAAGGATAGGGGCTTCTGTATCAATTGGCTTAATCTCTTCCAGAAGAAAAGAAAGTATTACTGCATGAGGGGGATGGCAGTGGATAATTGCCTTTGCACCTGTTTTTTTATATATAGCCTGGTGGGTTGGCAATTCACTTGAGGCCTCGCGGAGTTCTCCCTCAAGAGGAGCTTTTATTATATCAGAAGGTTTAAGAAATCCAAGAGGAGCCCCCCTTCGTTTAATGAATAAGAAGTCTCTATGAAGGATGCTCATATTGCCTGCCTGATAGCTTATAAGTCCCCTCTGCCAGAGAAGGCTTCCGAATTTCTGAAATTCCCTGAATATCCTCTTGTGTAGCGTTGTTTTCATCCTTCAGCAAATGTTACTTTGTCACCAATTTAAGCCTATCTTTTATTTTCTTCTTAATCTCTTCAAGACTTCCCTCAATAATAAATCCTGCTGCGTTTCTGTGACCTCCTCCACCAAAAAACCATGCTACTTCTCTGACATCTATATCACCTTTGGACCTAAGAGAGGCTTTCCATTTATCCCTGCCAATCTGTCTCAGAAATACCGAGACCTTTACATCCCTTATCATCCTTGGAAAGTTTGAAAAGTTTTCTGTATCCTCCTGAGAGGTTCCTGTTTTTTTGAATGATTCCTCCGTCACATAAGTTATAGCTATATCATCTATAATCTCAAGGGTATTGAGGCATTCTATAAGAAGTTTAAATCTGTTAATACTCCAGCTATCATAAAGGGCCTCAGATACAAGCTCGGGTCTTACTCCGAGCAAGAGAAGTTCAGAGGCAATCTGGAGGGACGCCGGTGTGGTATTACTATATCTGAATGTTCCTGTATCTATTGCAATTGCTGTATAGAGATTCACTGCTATTTCATAATCTATCTCTACCCCAAGGGCTTTTATGAGATAGTAAACCATTACCCCTGTAGCAGGAGCAGAAGGCTCTATCCATTGGATAGAGCTGGCAGGTTTTTTAAAGACTTCAGATGGCTCATGATGGTCTATTATGAGAAGGGTGGTGTCAGGGGGAACCTCAATTGCCGCTCGTTCAGGGGTATTGCAATCAAGAAGAATTACTGCATTTACCGGACCTCTGGATTCCTGAAAACCTTTTCTTAAGGCTTTAAAATCAGAATTAGTAAATCTCTCATGTCCTGGAAGAAATCTATAAAAATAAGGCACCCCATCTCTGTTATAAAGGAGGGTATTTTTGCCGAGCCTCTCAAGGGCAATGCCCAGAGCTATTGTTGAACCAATGGCATCTCCTTCAGGATTGATATGTGTTGCGAGTACAAGATTTTTGGAGTTTTTTAAAAATTCAATAATCTCCTTCGGTGGCGAAATAACAGTTGAAGGTGAGGTAATACCCATTCTTTATTTATCCTCTTCTTTTTTCTTTATTTCCCTTAGCAGACTATCAATCCTTGCACCGTATTCTATAGATGTGTCAAGGACAAAATGAAACTGAGGAATAAACTTTATCTTCACCTCTTTTGCCACTTCCTGACGGATAAAACCCTGTGCAGCATTCAATATCTCAAGGGTTATCGACCTGTCCTCTTCTCTTAAGATACTCACATATACAGAGGCTGTCTTAAGGTCGTCCTTTACATCAACTTCAGTTACTGTAAGAAAGCCAAGCCTGGGATCCTTTAATCTCCTCATTATTATGTCAGCAATCACCTCTCTCAAGAGGTCACCAACCCTTTTTGACCTTTTATAGGGTAACATCAGAATACCTCCATCTTTGAATTGAGTATCTGGATCTCTGGATATTCTTCAATGAGCTTTGTTACTTCATTAAACATTGCACTTACACTGGATTCATTTTCACTAACAAAGGCAACCCCGAGGAGTGTCCTCTGCCAGAGGTCGTTTTCTTCCTCCTGAAAGGATACATTGAGTTTCTTTAACCTTTCTTTCAAGGACCTAAGAGAGTTTCTCTTTTCCTTAAGGGAATTTGCATGAGGGATGTAAAGCTCAAAGGTATAAAAGCCAACTAACATTCCAATAAGTGAACTTAATCCAGTTTTGCCGCTATCTTTTCAATTATATAATTTTCCAGTATATCTCCGACCTTAACATCATTAAAGTTTTCTATAAGGATACCGCATTCATATCCACTCTGAACCTCTCTGACATCTTCCTTGAATCTCTTTAAAGAGGCTATCTTGCCATCATAAACCACTATATTGTCCCTTATTACCCTTATTCCATCAGAGACCCTTGAAATCACACCATCTACTACATAACAACCAGCCACTGTACCAACCTTTGATATGTGGAAGAGCTGTCTTACCTCTGCCCTTCCAAGAACCTTCTCCTTAAGAGTTGGTGCAAGCATGCCTTCAAGGGCACGCTTTACCTCTTCTACAGCGTCATAGATTACATTGTAGAGTCTTATGTCAACCCCTTCTCGTTCCGCTGTCTGAGCAGCCTTCATCTCCGGTCTTACATTAAAACCTATAATAATGGCATTGCTTGCAGCAGCAAGAAGGACATCAGATTCATTTATTCCACCCACTGCTGCATGGAGCACCATGACCTTAACCTCAGGATGGGTTATTGCCTCAACAGCCTTTTTAATTGCCTCAACAGAACCCTGTGTATCAGCCTTTATTATAATGTTGAGTTCCTTTAGCTGACCTTCCTGAATCTGCCTATAGAGACCATCAAGGGTGAGTTTTGCCTTTTTAGCCATCTCCTGTGCACGAAGTTTCTGCTGTCTTACAAGGGCTATCTGTCTTGCTTTTCTTTCATCCTCCATCACCACAAAGGTATCACCTGCCTGTGGCAATTCAGTAAAACCTGTAACCTCTACAGGTGTGGAGGGTCCTGCCTTATCAATCTTTTTTCCTGTATCATCTATAAGGGCCCTTACCCGTCCAAAGGTTGTACCCGCTATAAAGACATCTCCAACCTTGAGTGTTCCTGATTGAATAAGGACAGTGGCTACAGGACCCCTTGTCCTATCAAGCCTTGCTTCAATTATGGTTCCCCTGGCGGGTCTTAATGGGTCAGCCTTAAGGTCTAATACCTCTGCCTGAAGGAGGATCATCTCAAGAAGATTTTCAATGCCTATCCTCTTTTTTGCAGAGACCTCAACAAAGATATTCTGGCCTCCCCATTCTTCAGGGATAATATTGTATTCTGCGAGCTCATTCTTTACCTTCGCAGGATTTGCCTCAGGTTTGTCTATCTTATTTATTGCTACCACTATTGGCACATTTGCTGCCCTTGCATGGTTTATTGCTTCAACGGTCTGGGGCATCACTCCATCATCAGCAGCAACGACAAGGACAACCACATCTGTAACCTTTGCTCCTCTTGCCCTGAGGGTTGTAAATGCTTCATGCCCCGGGGTGTCAAGGAAAACTATATCCTTTCCCTTAAGATTAACCTTATAGGCTCCTATATGCTGGGTGATACCACCAGCCTCTTTTTCTGCTACCTTTGTCTCACGAATAGCATCAAGCAGAGAGGTCTTTCCATGGTCCACATGGCCCATTATGGTAACAACAGGAGGTCTTGGCTGAAGTTTTGCTTCATCAACAGGTCCCTCTTCAAAAGAGGGTTCTTCTTCAACACCAACAATCTCAACTTTTATCCCATAGCTATCAGCTAAGAGTTGAGCTGCATCTATATCAACTGGCTGATTGGCAGTAGCCATATATCCCATTTCCATAAACTTTTTAATGACCTCTGGAAGTTTTATACCTATGAGCTCTGCAAATTCCTTAACAGTAATGCCTTCCTGCAGTTTAAGGGATTTTTTCCTTGGTGCTGTTATGGCTGAGACCTGTTCCTCTATCACCTCAGCCTTCTGTTTTTTGCCTGGTTCTGGTTTTTTGTGATATTTGAGGTCATGCCATTTTTTTGGCTCTATCTTTCTTACAGCCTGAAATGCACGCTGGATGGCTGGTTTTGTTTTCAGTTTTTCTATCCTCTCTGATTCCATATCTTTCCTGAACCTGTCAGGTACCTTTAATTCCTCTACCTCTGGTTCAGCTAACTCATGTCCGGGTGTCAATGGTGTTTCATGTAATTCTTCTTCAAGAGAAGACTTTTGGGGTGCTTCTGTTTCTATTGCTGGGGTTTCTGTTTTTTCTCTGCTACCTTCACCAGATGCCCTTGGCTCGGTAGTCTCTTTTATAGGTGAGCTTGGCTGAGCAGCAACAGGTGGTTTAATTGTAACAGGTGGTTTTTTTGGTGCCTCAGCAGGCCTTTGCTTTGGAGGTGTAACAGCCTTTTCAGGCTTTTTGGGTTTTTCAGCTATCTTTTGAGCCTGGGTAGAAGGTGGATGAGGTTTTTGGGGTGGTTCAATTGGTGGCGAAGTAACAGTAGCCTTTTCAGCTGGTTTTTCTTTAGCGGGTATAACAGCAGGAGCTGGTGGTTCAGGAGGTTTTACAGGTTCTGGCTCTTCCTGAGGGATCTGCCCAGTTTCTTCAAGATATTTTAAAAGCTTTGAATAGGCATTCTCTTCCACACTTGCTGACGCAGATTCCTTTACTTCATAACCAAGAAGCTGGAGTTCAGACACTATCTCCTTCCAGCCAAGGTTAAGCCTGACCTCTTCTGAAAGCCTTTTTTTAATCTCACTTATCCTTATTTTTTTCATATATATTGCTTTTATAAGGTGGCATGATAATTAATTGACTTGAGGGGAAGCATCTCCAACCACCCTTGTAAAAGATATTATATTATGGTAGCATAAAGAATTATATAATTGCAAAAACAAGGAGGAACGTCCATGGCAGAATGTTATGTTTGTGGTAAAAAAAGAATTACAGGTCATAATGTAAGCCACGCAAATAATAAGACAAAGAGATGGATCATACCCAACCTGCAAAGGGTTAAGATTGTTACAGAGAGCGGTGCCAAAAGGCGAGTTTCTATCTGCACCAGATGTCTTAGATCGGGATCAGTAAAAAAGGCTGTTTCTGTTTAACAACAAGGTGGCACAGCAACTGTTGAGAGGATTTAAAGATTTAAGCTCTATTATTAGCGAATTATACAGACATCTGGGGCTTGAGGAAGAATACCTTCTTGGATGTCTCAAACAGAGGTGGCCCCTTCTTGTGGGTGAGGGGATTGCTGTCAATTCAGAGCCCTTTTCACTGAAGGATGGTGAATTGCACATAATGGTAAGCAGCCATGTCTGGGCTGAGGAGCTTAAGTTTTCTACCTCTCGCCTCCTTGAAAGACTCAAACCATTTCATGTGAGGAATATAAGATTCAGGATTGGAAAAATAAAATCTGGAGTTAATAGGGATAATAATTGTTCCACAATTGGCAACGAGGTAACACTTCCTGAGGCATTGAAGGAATTTATTGATGCCTCTACATCTTCTATTCCTGATGAAGAATTAAGATATTCCATTAAAAGGGCAATGGAGAAGGCGTTTATTAGGCGGAAGGCTTAGGTATGATTCATGATCCTCGAAGAAATCCTTTTTAAAAAAAGGGCGCGGCTTGAGGAGATAAAAAGAAAAAGGCCTCTTAAACTTTTGATATCAGAAATAAACGATAAAAAGGACAGGTTTGTTATCAGGGATTTCAGCTCAGGTATAAAAAGGGAAAATGGTATTAAGTTCATAGGAGAGATAAAATTTGCAAGTCCTTCAAAAGGTGTTATAAGAAAGAATCGTGACCTTTCCCTGATTGCAGGGATATACGAAAAAAATGTGGATGCCATTTCTGTGCTTACGGAAGAGGATTTTTTTAAAGGAGGCCCTTTATATCTCGAAGCTGTTAAAAAGAGCGTAACAAAGCCCATTCTCAGGAAAGATTTTATTATTGATGAATATCAGGTTTATGAATCCCTCCTTTATGGTGCCGATGCCATTCTTTTAATTGCCTCTATTCTTGATAAAGGTCAATCAAGAGATTATTTTTCCCTCGCGAAGGAACTGGGTCTTTCTGTACTTTTTGAGGTTCACGATGCCTCTGAACTTGAAAAGGCCCTCTCAGCAGAGGCTGATATCATCGGCATTAATAACAGGGATCTGAAGACAATGAGGATTGATCTTAAGACAACCCTGAGCCTGAAACCCTTGATTCCTTCTGATAAGATAGTTGTCAGCGAAAGCGGCATAAGAACCAGAGATGATGTAAGAAGGCTTGAAGATGCAGGTATAGATGCCCTTCTGATTGGTACAGTCTTCATGGAATCAGAGGATATTGAGAAGAAAATAAATGAATTAAAAGGAATAAAGGAGGAAAACAAATGAGCGAAAGAAAGGTCATTCTTTCTGAGAAGGATATTCCAAGACAGTGGTATAACATCATGGCTGATATGCCAAATCTTCCAAAGCCTCCACTCAATCCCAAGACCCTTCAGCCTGTTGGGCCTGATGACCTCAGTGCTATTTTTCCTATGTCCCTTATTGAACAGGAGGTGAGTACCCAGAGGTGGATAGACATTCCAGAGGAGGTTTTGAACCTCTATACCCTCTGGAGACCAACTCCTCTGGTGAGGGCTTCAAGGCTTGAAGAGGCTTTAAAGACACCGGCAAGGATTTACTATAAATACGAGGGAGTGAGTCCTGCTGGGAGTCATAAGACAAATACATCCATACCTCAGGCTTATTACAACAAAAAGGCAGGTATCAAAAGAATCGCAACCGAGACAGGGGCTGGTCAGTGGGGTTCTGCCCTGAGCCTTGCTGGCAGACTTCTCGGCATAGAGGTCACAGTTTATATGGTGAAAGTAAGCTATGAACAGAAGCCCTACAGAAGGATAGCAATGGAGACATGGGGTGCCAATGTCTATCCAAGCCCCTCAGACAGGACAGAATCAGGCAGGCGAATCCTGGCAGAAAGCCCCAACAGTCCAGGAAGCCTTGGGATAGCCATATCAGAGGCAGTGGAGGATGCAGCTACCCATAAGGATACAAACTATGCCCTTGGCTCTGTCCTTAACCATGTTCTTCTTCACCAGACTGTTATAGGTCTTGAGGCAAAAAAACAGATGGCCTTGATTAATGAATATCCAGATGTTGTTATTGCCTGCTGTGGTGGAGGGAGTAATCTCGGAGGGATAGGTTTTCCTTTTTTATATGATAAATTCAATGGTAAAGAGATGAGGGTAATCGCAGTTGAGCCAATTTCGTGCCCAACTCTTACAAAGGGAGAATACAGGTATGATTTTGGTGATACCGTTGGGCTCACTCCTCTCCTCATGATGTACACCCTTGGTCATGACTTTATGCCCCCTGGTATTCATGCAGGAGGTCTCAGGTATCATGGCGACGCTCCTCTTGTCTGCCAGCTCTATCACGATGGTCTTATAGAGGCAAAGGCCTATGGTCAGGTAGCAGTCTTTGATGCAGCAATACAATTTGCCCGTACAGAAGGAATAATCCCTGCTCCTGAGAGTGCCCATGCCATAAAGGCAGCTATTGATGAGGCAATCATTGCAAAGGAAGAAGGGAAGGAGAAGGTAATACTCTTTAACCTGAGCGGTCATGGATATTTTGACCTCCAGGCCTATGCAGATTATCTCAGTGGAAAACTCGTGGATTATGAATATCCTGAAGAAAAGATAAAAGAGGCCTTAAGCAGACTTCCAAAAATATCTTAACTTACTTAACCACTGACATGAATGTAAAAGTAAAGATATGTGGTATAACAAACCTTGAGGATGCCTTAAAGGCTGCCCAATACGGGGCTGATGCCCTTGGTTTTGTATTCTATAAAGGAAGCCCGAGGTATATAGACCCACTGAAGGCCTCTGAGATAATACGGGCCATTCCACCATTTATTTCTGCTGTGGGTGTCTTTGTTAATGAAGACCCCCTTGAGGTCTTGAGGATTTCTACCCTCACAGGCATAGATGCCATTCAGCTTCATGGAGATGAAAGACCCGAAAGTATTGTGTACCCAAAGAAGATAATAAAAGCCCTGAGGATAAGAGAGCTCAGTGACCTTGAACCATTGAAGGATTATTTGGCATCATCGCAACCTGTTCATGCCTTTTTGCTTGACACTTATACACCAGAGGCCTATGGTGGAACAGGTCAGATATTCAACTGGGATATTGCCTCTGAGGCAAAGAAGTTCGGAAGGATTATTCTTGCAGGAGGCCTCAACCCTGACAATATAGAAAAGGCAATCAGATGGGTTCATCCCTACGGGGTGGATGTATCGGGTGGAGTTGAAAAGGAAAAGGGAATAAAGGACCACAAAAAACTCAAGGCCTTTATAGAGATAGCAAAGTCAGTTAAGATAATTTAGGGAAATTGGTTGAGGGAACCCTTATAACAGTCTTCACATTTCCCCGCGGGTTAAAGTCACCGATAACCTCAAGAAATCTTGGCTTCAATTTCTCATAAAGCTTTGAGTAAATCCTGTTTGTTGCCTCCTCGTGAGAGATATAAACATTTCTAAAGGAATTTAGGTAGAGCTTAAGGGACTTCAGTTCAACGATGTATTTATCAGGTATGTATCTGATTTTTATAGTGGCAAAATCAGGATAACCAGACCTCGGGCACAGACATGTAAATTCAGGAAAGGATATATCTATCTCATAGTCTCTTTCGGGAGAGGGATTTTCCCATATCTCAAGTTCTGCCTCTTTAATTGCCTTTTCACCGTATTTAAGTTCAGACATAGATTATATTAACATAATCACATCTGTCCAGGATAAATCTTAAAAGGGCATAAGGCCAAAGAACAGGCTACAGTAGGCTACAGGCTATAGGCTATAGAATTTTTCCC
>DAISHO010000064.1:0-9532 GCA_036822495.1 Thermodesulfovibrionales bacterium | reverse complement strand
ATGGGTGTGTCCTCCTTTTTAAAAATTTTTAAAGTTTAACCAGTGGAGGATACACTTTTTTTGTCCCTTTTGCAAATTTACACAGAAGATTTTACACTACCCGCTTCCGCAAAAATACTCTCTTTGAAAAGGTTACCGTTAATTCTTGCTCACCCCTGTCCAAAATAAAGTTTTGAATGGGCATAAGGCTGAAGAACAGGCTACAGGCTGAAGGCTGAAGTTTCCTTTAAGGAATTATTTTTCTTCAGCCTTAAACCTTCAGCCAATTTAAGGCCTTATGCCTATTTTAAAAGCCCCTTCCAATTTGTTTTGGTATATTTTTACTAAGACAGTTAAGCTAAGGGCATTAGTTTTTCAAAGCCTAAAAAGAAATTCTTATCCCTATCCCCGCGCTCCAGTATCTAAATCCTGCTGCTACGCCAGCAGCATAGTCTCCACCCTCTGCATTAAATTCAATCGAGAGATTATCCTTTATCCTGTATCCTGTAGTGAGGGAGCCACCTGTGAAGAAGTCGTGGGTTTTTTCTCCGTATCTCTCAAATGATCGATAGCCTCCATATGGTTCAAGATAGAGATAGCCCCTTGCCTTTTCAAGATAAAGGGAGAGGAAAAGCTGATGGGAATAAAAATTATTCGGGTCAAAGTATCCATTTAAGGTCTGCTTTTTAAAGTCGAGATATCTGAATCTGTATCCACCACTAATTGAAGGATTGCCTGGAAGGATGTTATATCTCATTGAAGTCATGAAATCGCTGGATCGATTATCGTCAGAGTAATCTCGTAGTCTATAAGAACCCTCAATACTGACCCTTTCAAAAACAGGATAAGAAAGGCGGATGCCAGCCTCTGTAAACCTGATCTTTTTCTCTATAAGAAGGGCTGTATCAGTGAATACATCCTTTGAAAGATTAAGGCCCACCTTAAGCCCCTTAAGCTCGAGGTCGGCCCTCACATTGCCTGTAATAAATGTTGATGGCTCTTTTCCATTAAGTCTTACCGTGCCAATGGAGGCAACTGCCCCAACATCTTTATATCTTTTAAATAGATTAAGATTCAAGGCAGTTGCGTCATTTTTATATTCAGGGCTTTTAGCATGAATCTCTTTGTAATCTATTCCTCCTTTGAAGCCTTCTTTTTGAATATGGGCTTTCACAGAATATCTATTTACAATATTGTGTTCAGAATCGCTATAGTAACTGTATTCTGGTGTTATTGCTGGACCATGTAGCCTTTTATAATAGTCCTTCAATTCTTTGAGGTCTTTTTCCTGATAAGGATATTGAGGTGTTAGGAGCTTTATATTCTCTTCTGCCCTGTTAAATTCACCAGTATTTATAAATGAATAAGTCATGCCAAGCCTTGCATCAAAACTTTCCTGAGTCATGAGAATTCTTTCATAGATGCCTATTGCCTCTTTGTCTCTACCCTTCCATCTAAGGATGTTCGCCTTTATCAGGAGGGCATCCATGTTATCCGGTGTTTTATTCAGTACAATCTCTATCTCCTTTAGAGCCTCATCGAGTCTTCCTGCCCATGAAAGTATCTGGCTATAATATGTTAGCGCCTTAAGATTTTCAGGGTCTTCTTTTAGGATTAATTCGAGTTCATAAAGGGCTTCTCTGTATCTTTTTGCCCAGGATATCCTTATCGCCATCTGAAGCCTTTCTTCTATACTGAAGGAATTTCTGCTTAGCTTTAGAGCCTCAAGATAGGCCTTGGAAGCCCTTTCATAATCTCCATTTGATATGTAACTGTCTCCTGTCTCCATGAGGAATCTCGCCTTTGTCTCTTTGCCTTCAGATAAGACCGAGTGATTTTTAGTTTCTTCTGCATCAGGGTTATTGCTTGAGGTCAATAATATCAATGCGTGGAAAAGAATAACAAAGAGAAATACCTTCTTCATCTCTCCTCCATTTATTCGGTATAAATCTTTATGTCTCCAAAGGAGGTCTGTTCAGGAAACTCAAAGAAAAGTCTGTAACCATCTTCATAAGGAGCTGAATGGAATAATAGGGCCCTATGGGTCCTGTCTTCCTGTAGCCATGAATAAACTGCGTCGTGTTCTTCTTTTGTGCTTACCCTTACACCTATGAGCCTTGCACCTATCTCCCGCGCCTTTTTTACTACAGCCCCTGCCTCTCCATATTCGGTTATATTGACAGGTATGAGCCTTAATTGTATATTTAAATAACTTTCGAGGGCTTTAAAGTACCTGTAGGAGTGTCATAATACTGGATGGGATAGCCTCCCTCTGAAAATGATACAACAATGGGTTCTTTAATATCTATTTCAATGGGCTGGTTACCTATAATCACATTATCTCCAATCCTTTTAATAGGTGCTGAACCTATTATTGTGCCTTTTGTTTCTGCACCTATAAGGAGGCTGAGGAATCTATCTGTTGGCATATACACATTGATACCTTTTGATGCGAGATAATAGGCTGCCTCTATCTTTCCTTCATGATCTCCACATCCAATTACAAGGTCTGCATCTTTAGAATCCCAGACAATGGCACTTATACCATGGGTATCATTAATAATCACTGTCTCTGGATCGATGATAATATTAGAAGGGTAATTGTACACCTTATCTTCAGAGATAGGAAACCTGTATGTCCAATTTTCATCAGGTCCATACCAGACATTACCTATCTTCTTCACAATCGTTCCCCATACAGGATAGACCTTTGAATCTGTGTTTTTAAGTATCTCTGATATCCTCCTGCCCTCATGCCATGGCACTATGCCTTCTGATGTAATATTAAATGGAGCACCCATGGCATTATATCCTGATAGCCAGTCCCTTGTGACTCTATCAACCTGTGTTTTAATGACAGAGCCCTTTTTGAGCCTTATAAAGGACCTGCCAATAATAAGCTTATGAAGATTTACTTTTTCAGGATGCTGTTTTTTAATTACAAGCCTTTCAGGGATTATTGTTTCATTTCCAGAGGCATGAAGATTCCCTTTCAGTAGATTTTCAGTATATGTAATGGCAAGCTGGGAGATATATACCTCTCGTGTATCAGCGAGGGTCTGGACTATATGTGAAAAAAATACCTTTGCTTTAAGGATATAGAAAGGATTTTTTGTTATTATTCCCTTTACAAGATATGCCAGGGCAAGACCATAGGGGTCGGCAGTATTAATATCTTTTAATTCATACAGACGGATAAATTCCTCTTTTGAACTATAGTGGTTTTTTATTACGCCCTCAAAGTCAAAGCCCTCTGGCAGGTGGATCTTAATAGCTGGTTCAGGTGTTTTTTTGAATATATCAGTCATTACATAATATGCCTTTTTGGGACGCATTGTAAATAAAGGTTGAATCCATCCGTTCCATCTGTAGGGATTCTCTCTCATGAGACGAATAATCCTTTCTATATCTTTGGAATCCGGGGATTCTCTTGCAAGGGGATTATGTATATCTTGGGTTTTGTAAGAAAAGATAAAGAATCTTATCCCTTCTGTCGGCACAGAGGCACTGCCATGGATGACCTTTTTCTGCGAGGGGTCAGAGAAATTAAGAAGTCCCCAGGGGATCTTTAATTCTATAAAATTATTTTCCCTGCTGTAATAAAAATCATTACCCTCTTTTAGGATACTTGCATTATAAAGTCTTTCAGGAAATATCTTCCCATCCCTTGAAAACCTTCTTCTGTGGACAGTGATAATATCAATAAAGTTCCCATCGTTATTAAAAGAAGGCTTTATTCCTGTCCTTTCTTTGTAACCTGTTAGTCCTGGCAGTCTGGCAAGTTGAGGGTCAAAGACGGATTTTGCATAATTATTGTCCACGAGAATCTTACTACTGGTGCCATGAAGGATTATAAGGAACTCAAGGCCTACAGGAGAGGTAATTCTGAGATTAAATGGTAAAAGGTGGTCGCCCTCTTTATCTCCAAAGGTATCTATCCCTATGAGGATAGCCTCTTGAGACCAGTCTATCGGTCTTGAGAGATCAATCTTGATATAAAGATAGCCTTCATCAGAGTCTGCTGAAAGGCATTTTATTGTCTTTTCCTCAGGACAATAAAGCCTGAGGCTGTCAGGCCATGTGGAGGGATCACCCCTTAATCTTTTATCTGTCTTTGATGGAATAACAGCCATTAGGCCATAATTCTCCTCCGGGTCTTCTGCATTGTACCAGAGCTGGTCATTCTCCTCATATTTTTTCGTCATCCAGTTTGCCTTCCACCATTCATCTATCCATGAAAATATTATTCCACCAGCACAGCCACTCTCTTTTATGCTTAGAAATAATTTCTTTAGTCCTTCTGCCTGTTCCTCTTCAGTAAGCCCTCCATGATTAAGTCCTTCTGGATGGAATCTTGCTATTCCTCTGCTTGTGGGAAGACCGAATTCCGATATAAGAAGGGGTATTTCTTTGTAATGGGATTTCAGTTCTTTAAGATATTTGTAATAATATGATGAGAGTCCTTCGAGGTGGTTTCTGGCGTATCCTTCTTCATTTTTGAGAAAATCAGGAAAATAAGGATAGATATGATAGGATGCAAAGAGGCCTGCCCTGAAGGAAGGATGGATTATTATCTTGGTTTCATCTATATCTACTGCGTCGTCATCAAAGGCCTTTGATAAATCAAAATCAAAGAGGGATATATCTTCTCCGAGGTTTTTTCTGATTTTTATCTCTTCCTCCATTGTTGCTTCAGATGGGTGATAAAGGGGGTCAAGGGTGGGCCAGTTCATAAAGGCAACAGGCCTCTGAACATGATAGTTCTGTTCCTCATAGGTTATGAGATGGTCCAGCATCTCTGTAAGCCATGTCTCAAAGGGATTGCCATTTTTTATTGAGAGGAAAGAGCCTTGAAAGGCCTTTATGCCATTTTTTGAATTGAAGGTTATTACCTCTGAAGGTTCCCATTCCCTGCCGAATATGAAGGCGAGGACATCTTCTGATACATCTGCATTGTATATTCCATAGGCATGACCTGGTCTTTTTTTGATTCTGGCCATTCCATGAATTACATCTATGGCATTTCTAATCTCTGTTTTAACTGTTTCAAGATATTCTGGAGACCTGAAATCAGAATCCTCTGGAAGCTCTACCCATATACCCTGGATAAGAAAAAGCCTCTTGTAGGGTTTTTCAGTATTATGTCTTTTCAGCGTTGTATAAAATTCTGGTGGAAGGATTGTATAGACCCTTATAACATTTACTCCCATCTCTGATATAAGTTCAAACCACTCCCTGTAAAGGGTCTCATCCTCGGGGAACTCTGAAGGAAATCTTCCTGGCATACCAAAACCGATATTTATGCCCTTTATAAAAAGAGGCCGTGGTTCCTTTTCCTTCTCTTTAATCCAGAAATAATCACCCAGGGCAAAGAACTCGTGTCCCTCATGTTTCTGGGGGGCTGACCTTTTCTCCAGTAGGGCTATCCCTTCAAGGCAGTCCCTGTTTGTAGAGTCCCTTTTTAGTCCTTCTTCAAAATAGGAGAAGGCCTTTGATGTATCTCCAGATTGATAAAAGACATAACCAAGTCCACAATAAGAGTCAGGGATATCAAGGGATTTTTTAAAGGCCTCTTCAGCCTTCTGGAGTTCCATTAGCCTTAAAAGAATCCAGCCAAGAAGGTTGTAGTCTCCACTATTTTTCTGTGGTTTTTTATTCAACATCTCCTTTGCCCTTTCAATCCTTCCATTTCTGTATTCCTGAAGGGCTTGATCGTAGAGGTCCTGAGCCTTAGAGAATAGAGGATATAGCAAAAGAAGGATAATTATTACTACCTTACCCCTGTCTGACATATTCCCACTTTCTTCTACCACACATATAAAGAATTGTTGCCTGAAGCCTCCAGAAGGAATTTATCTGTCTGTAACCAAGGTTTTCGAGGATTCCATAAATAAGGAGTGTAAAGAGATGGGTCCATCCGGGATACCTCTTGTAGGTGAGTTCTTCAAGAAATATACCTGTGGTGGATAGGAATATCCCGTAGACTATAGCAAGGGTGAGAAAGAGGATGAAATACTCTGTGCTTAATAAACCCACTAAATATGAAAGGGGTACGATTATATAACCAGTAAATTCAATGACAGGACCAAGCATTTCGAAAAATAGATAGTAAGGGAAAACAAAGAGTCCAAGCCTTCCATATACAGGATTAAACATCATCTCTTTATGCCCTACGATGCTCTGGATCAAGCCCATGTGCCATCTTCTCCTTTGTCTTCTAAGGGATTTCAGGTCCTCAGGAACTTCTGTCCAGCATATGGGATCAGATATGAATTTGATTCTATAGGGGAGTTTATTTTTCAGATGGTATTTATGAAGTTTTACTATGATGTCCATATCTTCTGCAAGATGTCGTGTATGGAAGCCCCCAACCCTTATAAGGGCTGATTTGTTAAATAAGGTGAATGTGCCTGAGAGTATAAGGGTAGAATGCATTGTATCCCATCCGACCCTTCCGAATAGAAAGGCCCTGAGGTATTCCACGATCTGGAATATTGCAAGCCTTTTCTTAGGGAGCTTTACCTCGCTGACAGTTCCATGATCTATCCTTGAGCCATTGAGGATTCTTACCACGCCTCCGCATGCCACAACAGGGACAGGGCTTTCAACAACAGGAATCATTAATCTTACAAGGGCATCTGGCTCAAGGGTTGAGTCTGCATCAAAGGTGCAGACATAAGGAGACCTGCTCATATTTATACCACAGTTAAGGGCATCTGCCTTGCCACCGCGCACCTTATCAATTACAAGGAGATTAGGTATATCCTTATTGTAATAAAAACCTTTTACATCTGCTGTTTTTAATATCTTTCTATAAACCATATCTATCCTTTTGAGATTGAATCTTTTAATCAGGAGCTCAAGGGTACCGTCTTCTGAACCGTCATTTATTACAATCACATCATAGAATGGATAATTGATGGAAAAGACAGACTCAAGGGTCCTCAGTATCACCTCCTTTTCATTATGGGCAGATATTAATATAGATACAGGTGGTGTCTCAGGAGATAGGGCTATCTCCTTAATGGGTGCATATCTGAGGCGTTTTATGTAGTTAAGTATTACAATTAGTGAGAGGCAGAGAAGAATCGAATATATGGCATTGAAGAGGCCATAATATATACCAACAAAATAATTGAAACCAAGGATGAAGGGTGCTAATATCTTCATGCCTTTATACCCGTGATTAGCTTTAATTCCTCAACAATGGTTTTATCCCTGCTGGATTTTATTGTCTCGATTAAAGGGGTTGAGAAGCCAAGGGAATGCATTGTTTTTAGTATCTGTCGTGATTTTTCAGAGGACCCCGAATCCTTGTTAATGAGATTTTTTATCAACTCCTCATGGAGTCCCGCCTTCTCAATCGCTTCACACAGGCTTTCTATTGCATAGAGATCCTTTTCATTAAACATCTTCAAGATAATATCAGGAAAATCCCTCTGTCTCGAAAGGCCACGGGCTGCCTCATCTCTGACCTGCCAGTTTTCATCTCTTAGCAGTCTTTCGAGATGGTCAACCACTATTTTATTATCCAGGTGACCCAGAATCTTTGCCACATGAAGCCTGACAAACCATACAGAATCCTTTGAGAGTCTGCAGATTTTATATATATCATCATCGCTCAGGTGATTATGAAACCGTCCAACAACCTTCAGGGCCTTTGTCCTGACCTCAGGGTCATTGTGATTTATATTTTCCATGGCAATGCTAAGGGCTTTACTGTTATTGCTGTGGCTCAATGAATCAAGAACAACTGCCAGGATCTTTGGATTTTTGAGGTTCAGCCCATATTTTATAAGAAGTTCTGAGCCCTTATCCCCAAATTTTAAAAGGGCTGTCTCAACGGCCTTCCTTGTAATGAGCCAGTTCTCATAAAGTTCTAATAGGTCTTCGAGAAGGGTTATAAGGGCAAGGTCAGTACCTATATTCGAAAGGGCCCTTACTGTAACAGATATTATTTCCCTGTCTTTCTTTTTGAGAAAAGGAGCAATCTTTGAAACAGAGCTTTCAATCCCCATCCTGCCGAGTTTATCAATGGCTGAGGCCTGTTTAAGTCTGCTTCTTTTAAGCAAGGTTTTTCCATAAAACTCCACATAGCCAAGCCTGATAAAGAAGTTTTTTGTCTTTTCCGGAAATCTCTCTTTTAACTCAAAGAGCACCTCTTCAATTGCCCTGAATTTGAGCGTCCCTGGTCGGGATAGGAGTTCATTTATAATTTCAACTGTGTTATCCTTAAGAAAGGCCTCTTCTATAATCTTTCTGTAATGTGCTCGTGCTATATCAAGTTTTTGATAAACCCTAGCGCTTCTCATTCTTCTCAGAACAGCAAGGAGAAGAAAGAGAATTATGAGGATAATTATTATAAAGACTGTTATTATAATAACGGTCTGTAACATAAACAGATAACTTTATCATTATGTTTCATATGAGTCAATAGCCTTTTAGGTTTAGAGTATTAGGACTTAAGTTTAGCTGCTATTGCCGGCGAAGTAACAGTTCCGGTGGCTAAGGTAATACTATGGCAAAGTTTGTTGATTATGCAGAGATTTATGTAAAGGCTGGAGATGGGGGCAATGGCTGTGTCAGCTTCCGAAGGGAGAAGTATGTGCCAAGGGGTGGACCTGACGGAGGTGACGGTGGTAGAGGAGGTCATGTAATTATAAGGTCATCCCTTGATCTTAATACCCTTCTTGACCATAAATACAAAAAGACCTATAAGGCCCAGAGGGGTGAGCACGGAATGGGTAAGAATATGCACGGCAGGGATGGAGAGGACACAATTATACTTGTGCCAGTAGGCACTGTTGTAAAGGATGCCCAGACAGGAGGGTTGATTGCTGACCTTGATAAACCAGACATGGAGGTCATTGTTGCAAGAGGTGGAAGGGGAGGACTCGGTAATGCCCATTTTGCAACACCAACACGCCAGGCACCAAGGTTTGCCCAGAAGGGTGAAAAAGGAGAGGAGAGAAGACTGATCCTTGAACTTAAATTACTTGCCGATGTTGGATTGATTGGTCTTCCGAATGCAGGGAAGTCAACCTTTCTTAAGGCAGTTACCTCCGCAAGACCGAAGATTGCCCCTTATCCCTTTACAACCCTCACCCCGAATCTTGGTGTTGTCAAGACAGGAGATTTTAAGAGTTTTATTATTGCTGACATCCCAGGACTTATAGAGGGTGCTCATGAGGGTGCTGGACTCGGGCATCAGTTTTTAAGACATGTGGAAAGGACAAAAGTGCTTCTTCACCTTATTGACATATCTGAGTTTGCTCCTGATCCTGTTGAAAGTCTTGAGACTGTAAATAAGGAACTTGGTCTTTACAGTCCTTTACTTCTTCAGAAACCACAGGCAATTATTGGCACAAAGACTGATATAATGGGAGATGGAAGGAATCTCTTAAAACTCAAGACCTATTGTGAGGAAAAGGGCCTTGAGTTCTTTGCTGTCTCTGCCCTTACACACAAGGGCCTTGAACCTGTTATAAAATATCTTGTAACACTGCTGTCCAAAACAAATTGGAAGGGGCTTTTAAAATAGGCTGAAGTAGGC
>DAISHO010000063.1:0-9583 GCA_036822495.1 Thermodesulfovibrionales bacterium | reverse complement strand
GGCAGAAGTATATTATAAACTCATAGATATTAGTAATAGGTATGGTGAACGAGTTTTGGGTCAAATATGTCAGGACCTCCTTGCCCTTTCTTTTGTTGAGATAGGCTGTAACCGGGCATGTATTTCAGAGCATAATATTGAGGGGATAGATATAATTATTGACGATAATAATTTTGGGAAATACGCCATAGAGGTTAAGACAACAGCCAGGGATAGAATTAATTTAGGTGAAAATTACTACGATGGTTTGAGAAGATATGCAGATAACAATTATAAACCTATTCTTGCTGTTTTAAAAGTTGATTTATTCAGAGATTGGATTTTTGTAGATGGAAACAGATTAAAGGGGGCAAGTATTCTTTATGTAGATAGACTTTATACCGCCGATGATTATAAAGTCATGGTAGAGAAGATTAACAAGGCCTTTGAAGGTTTGGTAATAAGGCATAGTCAAGAAATACTTAACAGAGGCCAGAGTTATTTAAAAGAAAAGTTAAGGGATGAGGGCATCAGATATTCAGGTGGGTAAGTATCAAAAGGCATAAAATTAAATTCCCATTTTTTAGGAGGTAGCCATGACAAGAATTTTAGCCATGCTACTTTTACCTTTCATTCTTGGTTGTGCTACTAAAGGTAAGTCTTTGCAGATGGAGGTTTATCCGATGTTTGGCCTTGAGGGATTGAAGAGGAGCGAATATCAGATCCTTGAGACAACCACTGGCAAGGGATGTGTAACAAGGTTTCTGGGCATAATTAAGATTTCTCGACCCGATAGTTATTATGTAGAGCAAAGAAAGACCGGGGGTGCTGTTTCTATTTCTCTTTATGATTTATTTTTTGGCTGGCTTTTGGGTAAAAGCAGTTTAGACCAGGCGAGGGAGATTGCCCTTTATACTGCCCTTGAGTCTGTTCCAGAGGCAGATTTTATGTTAGAGCCAAGGTATTATGATGAAGAATCGGGATTTCCCTTAATCTACAGCAGGGTCTGTTCAACTGTTAAAGGAAAGGCCGTAAGGATAAGGCCTGATGTGGTTAAGGGGCCTTAAGATGATGTTGAATCTGTTTTGCCCTCTGAAATTTCTTCTGCTGTTATATCAAGGTCTTCAGCAATCGTTCCATTTTACTTGAAGGATAGCCTACCAATGGGACATCTTAAATTAGTAATTAAGTGTGACATTTCAAAATAGTAACCTCAGTAGTAAATTTTTTCCTTGACATAAGGAAAAAATATTGTTAAAATTTCCTTATCAAAATGAAAGAAATACTGAAAACCCTCATTCGTGAGTTTCATACAGGGAAGCTTCCGAGGCCTTTAAAAAGGGAGACTGTCCTTCCATTAAACACAGAAAAGATAATAACTGTTACAGGGCCAAGGAGAGCAGGGAAGACCTACCTCTTGTTTCAACACATCCTTGAGCTTATAGAAAAAGGAATTCCAGCAGAGAAGATTCTTTACATTAACTTTGAGGATGAAAGGCTCGATTTCGAATTGAAAACCCTCGACCTCATCCTTCAATCATATAGAGAGCTTTATCCTGAGCTCTCTCTGGACAAATGTTATTTTTTCTTTGATGAGATTCAGAATATAAAAGGATGGGAGAGATTTATAAGAAGGATCTACGATTCTGTCAGTAAGAATATATTTATTACAGGTTCAAATTCCCGATTGCTGGGTGAGGAGATAGCAAGTTCTCTGCGGGGCAGGACGATAAGATTCGAAGTTTTTCCACTAAATTTTAGAGAGTTTATCAGATTCAAGAATTTTGATTTCGATCCCGAAAGGGATTTTTTCAGTTCTGAGAAAAAGGCGAGGCTAATGAAGATATTTAATGAATATATGATATTTGGTGGCTTTCCAGAAGTTGTATTTCTTGAAGAATCATTAAAGGTGAAAACCTTACAGGAATACTTTGAGGTTATGCTCTACAGGGATATTGCTGAGAGGTATCATATTAAGGATATATTACTTCTTAAATATTTTTTAAAAAGGCTCGCTGAAAATGCAGGGAGATTTTTTTCAGTCCATAAAATTTATAATGAGCTTAAATCTCAAGGTTTAAAGCTGGGGAAGGATATGCTTTATAAATATCTTGATTATGCCGAGGCTTCCTATGTGGTGAGGCTTGTAAAAAAGCATTATAGATCTGTAACAAAAACTGAACTTGGAGAAAAGAAGATATATCTGATAGATACAGGATTGTTAAATAGTATAAAATTTTTTGAAAAAAAGGATTATGGCGTACTGCTTGAAAATCTGGTCTTTAGAGAGCTCTCTTCTGTGGCAAAGAATGTACTATCTTTTAAAGAAAAAAAGGAGTGTGACTTTCTTGTTGATAATAAAATTGCTATCCAGGTTTCCTTCGATATAACAGAACCCACTACATTAAAGAGAGAGATATCAGGTTTAAAGAAAGCCTGTAAATACCTTAACTTAAAGAAGGGTTATATAATCACATACGATAACAAAGGTGAAGTGAAAGAGAATAGTATTAATATATCTATATTTCCAGCTTATGAACTCTTGATAACTGCTGATTGGCTAGCCTGATAAGCCGGGGTTAGCCCTTAAATATTGATAGACATAGCGAAAAATTCGGTGATGTGACCATGAACGAGAAGGACAAGTGGAGATCCTTTAAGGGATTTCCTGACGCCTGATGGCATCTACGACCTTTGCAACCTTTACTGTCTCTTTGACATCATGAACCCTCACTATGTTTGCGCCATTAAATATGGCTACTGCAACTGCCCCGAGGGTTCCTTCAAGCCTCATTGAGGGAGGAACATCTCCGAGGATCTTTCCAATAAAGGCCTTTCTTGATGGGCCAATAAGAATCGGTTTTTCAAGATAGGTGAATTCATGAAGGTTTTTGATTATCGCGAGGTTGTGCTCAAAGGTCTTACCAAATCCAATACCAGGGTCTATAATAATGAGGTCTTCTCTAATCCCTGATTCAAGGGCTATCATTATGCCTTCTCTCAGGTAATCCATTATCTCAGGTATAAGGGCTTCATAGCTTGGGTTAGTCTGCATGGTCTTTGGTGTGCCTTTAATGTGCATGAGCACAACAGGAACTTTATATTCAGCCACTACCTTTTTCATCTCGGGGTCAAATCTTAAACCACTTATGTCATTTACCATACTTGCCCCTGCATCAAGTGCCTGTCTTGCCACCTTTGATTTATATGTATCTATGGAGATGGGTATCTTGCTCTCCCTTCTAAGACGCTTAATTACAGGGATTACCCTTTTTAACTCCTCTTCCTCAGGTACAGGTTCTGAGCCAGGCCTTGTAGATTCACCACCAATATCTATTATGTCTGCCCCATCTTCTATGAGTTTAAGGGCATGCTCAATTGCCTTTTCTGGTTCATAGTAGAGCCCACCATCAGAGAAGGAATCAGGAGTAACATTTAATATACCCATTATATGGGTTCTTGAGGAAAGGTTAAGATCGAAACTTTCCCAACGAAGCCTCATGCAGGCTGATTTGATGGCGTAAGTAATAGTTGGGATTTTTCTTTAAAGCCTTCTATAAGTCTGTCTATCTCGACACCATCGATAGTCTCTTTTTCGAGAAGGAGATTCACGAGGGCATCAAGCAATCCACGATTCTTTCTTATCAGTTCCTTGGCATATTCATACTGCTCTGTCACAATTCTTTTTACCTCTGAATCTATCTCTTCTGCTGTCTTTTCTGAATAGTCCTTGTGTTTTGCAAGCTCCTTGCCAAGAAATATCTGTTCTTCCCTCTTACCAAATGTCAATGGCCCGAGTCTTTCTGACATGCCCCACTGTGTGACCATCTTCCTTGCAAGCTCTGTTGCCCTTTCGAGGTCATTTCCAGCACCTGTTGTCATGTGACCAAGGGCTATCTCTTCTGCAGCCCTTCCACCAAGCAGGACTGATATGGTCTTGAGGAGATAATCCTTTGAATAAGTATATCTATCATCAAGGGGAAGTTGCTGGGTGACGCCAAGGGCCCTTCCCCTTGGGATTATGCTGACCTTATGAATTGGATCTGTCCCTGGTGTAAGTTTTGCTACAAGGGCATGACCACCTTCGTGATAGGCAGTGTTTCTCTTTTCCTCTTCACTAATTATCATGCTCCTTCTCTCAACACCCATAAGGACCTTATCCTTTGCTGCCTCAAATTCTTCCATATCCACAACGGTCTTTGATTTCCTTGCTGCAAGGAGGGCTGCCTCATTAACAAGATTTGCAAGGTCAGCACCTGAAAACCCCGGGGTTCCCCTTGCAATCACCTCAAGATTTACATTCTCTGCAAGGGGTATATTCCTTGTGTGCACCTTCAGTATCTCAAGCCTTCCTTTTACATCTGGCTGTGGAACAACAATCTGTCTGTCGAATCTCCCAGGTCTAAGAAGGGCAGGGTCAAGGACATCAGGTCTGTTAGTGGCAGCAATAATTATTACACCCTCATTAGATTCGAAACCATCCATCTCTACAAGGAGCTGGTTCAGGGTCTGTTCCCTTTCGTCATGGCCACCTCCAAGGCCAGCTCCTCTGTGCCTTCCAACAGCATCTATCTCATCTATAAATACAAGGCATGGCGCATTCTTTTTTGCCTGGTCAAAGAGGTCCCTCACCCTTGAGGCTCCAACTCCAACAAACATCTCAACAAAGTCTGAACCAGAAATCGAGAAGAAAGGCACACCAGCCTCTCCAGCAATTGCCTTTGCAAGAAGGGTCTTTCCTGTCCCAGGAGGTCCAACAAGGAGGACGCCTTTGGGAATCTTTCCTCCAAGTTTTGAGAATTTCTGAGGGTCTTTAAGAAAGTCTATAATCTCCTGAACCTCTGCCTTTGCCTCATCAATTCCCGCAACATCATTGAATGTAACCTTTACAGATTTGTCTGATACGAGCCTGACCCTTGCCTTTCCAAAACTCATTGCCCTGTTTCCACCCATCTGCATCTGCCTCATGAAGAAGAGCCATACCATTATAAGGAGAAGAATAGGGCCAAAGGCATAGAAGGCATTGATATACCATGGGGTCTGCTCAGGTGGCTTTGCAATAATCCTTACAGAGTGGGCCTGAAGCTCCTTAACAAGGTCAGGATAGTTTGGTGTATATGTCTTGAATTTTGAGCCATCCTTGAGTTTTCCAGTGATGCTATTTTCCCTTATAACAACCTCTTCAACCTGTGAGGCCTGAACCTTTGAGAGAAAGTCTGAGAAGGATATCTCACTCTCAAGCCTTTCAGGCGTGCTCACGATGTTAAAGAGAAGAAGCATCGTGAGGATAATAAGTAGCCAGACAAATAAACTTTTTACCATAATTTTTTTATTTTAACATGACTCTTTATAATTTCTCCACTAACGAGTGTGGGATAGAGCAGATTCAGAGATTTTAAAGACTTCCATATATTTGTAACCTCTATGAATTTAAAAACTATAGGTCTCTTTTTCGAGAAGCTCCTTTTGAATGTTTATTAATCTTAATATGCCTGTTTCAGCAAGCCTTATAAGATTATCGAGAACCTCCTTTTTAAAAGGTCTTCCCTCTGCTGTGCCCTGAACCTCCACGAATTCTCCACTTCCTGTCATAACTACATTCATGTCAACCTCAGCAATAGAGTCTTCTTCATAACAGAGGTCAAGCCTTGGGCTACCATTGACTATACCAACACTGACTGCCGCGAGATAATCCTTTATAGGATTTTTTTCTATAATGCCATTTTTAATCATATATCTAACAGCATCAACAAGGGCTATGTAGGCACCTGTAATAGAGGCTGTCCTTGTACCACCATCTGCCTGTATGACATCACAGTCAATCCAGAGTGTCCTTTCACCAATTGCCTCAAGGTCTATGATTGCCCTGAGAGACCTGCCGATTAATCTTTGGATCTCGTGGGTTCTTCCACCAATCCTTCCCTGTGTGGATTCCCTGATTGTCCTTGTTGGCGTAGCCCTCGGAAGCATAGAGTATTCGGCTGTAATCCATCCCTTTTTCTGGTCTTTCAGAAAGGGGGGTACCTTTTCTTCAACAGAGGCAGTGCAAATTACCCTTGTATTGCCGAGCTCTATTAATACAGAGCCTTCTGCACTCTTTATAAATCCACGGGTGATTCTCACAGGCCTCAGTTCATTGTCCTTTCTACCATCAGGTCTCATGCACAACCTCCTTTGCTGGTGAAGGTAATAGTTCAAGATCGATCTTTTCTATATTGTCTATCCTTTCTCCAAGGAATCTTTCGCCAACACTGAGGAATCTTTCAGGTGAATCTGTTACATAGAAATTATAATAGGGCCTCTGAGAGATGCTTCTAAGACCATTATCTTCAATAACTTGCTTTACAGCTATTGCAGTCTCAACTGCTGAATCTATAAGCTGGACATTCCCTCCCATTACCTCTGATATAACAGGCTTAAGAAGGGGATAATGGGTACAGCCAAGTATCAGGGTATCTATGCCCTTTTCTCCTAATTCCTTTAAATAGGTTTCTGCCACAAGCCTTGTTACAGTTCCAGAAGTCCATCCCTCTTCTACAAGTGGAACAAAGAGCGGACAGGCCTTTGAAAAGACCTCAACAGAGCTGTTAATCTTTTTAATAGCTTCTGGATAAGCCCTGCTTTTTATTGTTGCCTCTGTGCCTATAATCCCGATCTTTTTATTTCTCGTAGCCCTTAAGGCAGCCCTTGCACCTGGTTCAATAACACCTATTACAGGAATAGATGTCCTTTTCTTTATCTCTTCGATGCTCAAAGACGAAGCGGTATTACAGGCTATAATGAGTAGCTTTATACCTTTTGAGAGGAGAAATTCTGTATTCTCTATAGAATACCTTGTAACAGTCTCTTTTGACCTTATGCCATAAGGAACCCGTGCTGTATCTCCAAAGTAGATTATGCTTTCAGATGGAAGGACTTTCTTGACCTCTTTAAATACTGTAAGGCCTCCAACTCCTGAGTCAAATATTCCTATAGCCTTGTTATTCATTTATACTCCTCTGGATAATTCTAACTCCCTACTCCCTAATCCTTTTTTGGTGGAGGCGGCGGGAATCGAACCCGCGTCCAGAAGTCCTGCACTCAGGCCTCTACATGCTTAGCCTGCATATTTAAATTTCGGTCTCAGGGTTCGCCTGCAGGCAGGCACCTTGAGACCTACATCCCGTAGTTCTCGTCAGGCCTTACGGGATTCTCAAGCCTGACCAGCCTGCTAATTGTCACCACTCCTGAGACGCAGACAATCTCAGGGTAGTGTGCTGCTTTTAATTAAGCAGCGAGTGCCAGTTCGTTGTTGGCGTTTGTTTTTTTTCCATCTTTTTAGGTGGTGATGGGGCCACCGCATGCCACCTGAGCCTCGAAACCCCTGTCGAATCCATTCGCCCCCTCAACTATTACATGTGAAATCAGCTAAAGGGCTTTGCGCGTTCTGAGGGCCTTTGCAATCTCCCTCTTTGCCTCTCTCTCCTTTATGGCCTCACGCTTTTCAAAGAGCCTTTTGCCTCTGGCAAGCCCTATCTCGAGCTTTGCCCTGTTGTTTTTGAAATAAATCTTCAGAGGGACTATTGTATAACCCCTCTGCTGGCTCTTTCCCCTGAGTTTTTCTATCTCCCTTCTGTGAAGAAGGAGTTTCCTTGTCCTCAGGGGCTCGTGATTCAGTATGTTGCCATGACTGTATGGACCTATATGGCAGTTCAGGAGAAAGGCCTCGTTATTTTTTATTATAACATAACTATCCTTGAGATTTGCCTTTCCTTCGCGCAGGGCCTTGACCTCCGTGCCGAGAAGACTAATGCCTGCTTCAAAGGTCTCCTCTATAAAGTAGTCATGATAGGCCTTTCTATTTTCGCAAACAACTTTCATGTTTAAGAATACCTTAAAAAGGGTTAAATAATGAAGGGGTATATGCCTTATTGATGGATTCAATAAAAACTTTTGATTTGACAATGTCCTGTGAGGGTGATATTCTATAATTAGAAAGTGGATGAGGTCAGTCCTGTTTTAGGACTGAGATTATTAATCTTTAAAACCTCGAAAGGAGGTTTACAATGGTAACAAAAAGGGACATAGAATGGAGAAAATCCTGCGAGACAATTTACAGTGAACTGGAAGGTATGAAAGATAGACTTCTCCGGTTGATTGACGGCATTGAAAAGCTGGGCCCTGACCTCAAAGAGACTTTGAGGCCTGTTGTAAGACATCTTGATGAGATTGTTAATACCATTGAATGGAAGATGGATATATTCACAAAGGTTTGCCCCTTTGACTTCAGTGGTTACCATAAAGAGGCTCAGGGTGGTTCATCAGTCCAATTTTCGAGATTACAGAAGAACCTTCACCCGGTTATGTTGGTGGATGAGGTATAAAATGAAGGATTTAATGCCCTGAGGAGGCTGTCTCTGACAGCCTCCTTTTTTATTTCTGTTCTCTGCCATAAATGGATAGCATATTCCCTGCGGTTTACCAATTGTTACTTCGCCATCAAAGGTTTCCAATCGAGCTTCATTCCCTGTATATTTATAATCCCTGGTCTTCCTTCTTCGCCCGAGATTTTATATTCAAGGCCTGTAAATTTATTAAGAACCCAGAGGTTTGTGAGAAGATGTCTTGTAATCTCTGAGGTGGTAAATTCCGAAATCCCTTCAGCAATGCCAAGATATATAATTATCTGGTCTGCAAGATGGGGGTCAAGGGCTCCGCTTGTTTCATAGTATCTTAAAAAGGATGTCCCTGCCTCCTCTCCCACTGTTTCTGCTTTTTTACCTTTTTCTCCAAGGGCAGTAAATCCAGCGATGGAGTTTTCGAACTCAGCAGTAATGTGGATAAATGTACCTGGCCCCAAGGATTTTACAGAAAGGGTCTCAATATCGATTTCATGTTTGGATGGGATAGCATTACCAATGGTCTTAATAAATCCCTCCTTTTGTCTTTCAGCAATAGATAAAGGAAGATTAGCTACACAGGATAGGCCTCTAATCTTCAGGAGTCTTCCCCTTTCAAGGAGCCTTATGTTGTTTATCCTTTTAGCAGGCTCTATCTCTGCCCTTATGAGTCCTCCTCCTTTTGGATAGAATCCAAATTGCTCAATGGTAAGAGTGCTCTTGATGCCTGTCCTTTTTAAAAACTCACAGAAGACTTCCTTGACATAATGAAAGGATGGACTGAAGGGCACATGGGTACCACCTTTAATGGTAAGCGAACTTTTTTTATCAGACAAGGCAAGGCATGGAAGCATTGTCTGGAGTACAAGCGTGGTTGAACCAGCAGTGCCAGTATCAAAGAAGAAGTTGCCAGGCTTAACCTCACGAGGTTTAAAAGTGAGTTCCATTGAGCCAATGCTGGCTCCATCAACCTTTGCACTTGAAAGGAGTTCCATGGCCTTAACACAAGCAAGATGCTGGGGCATAAGGCCTGGCTTTTTCCTTCCTTTTCTGATATTTAATATCCTGAATGGTCTTTTAAGAAGACAGGAGAGACTGAGGGAAGTTCTCAGTATCTGACCACCACCCTCACCAAAAGAACCATCTATCTCTATGAGTTCAGACATCACATCTGTCCAAGATAAATCTTAAAGGGGCATGAGGCCAAAGAACAGGCTACAGTAGGC
>DAISHO010000062.1:0-9615 GCA_036822495.1 Thermodesulfovibrionales bacterium | reverse complement strand
CCTGTAGCCTATAGCCTTCAGCCTGTAGCCTATAGTTCCTCATGCCCCTTTAAGAATTATTTTGGACAGATGTAGAAATCCTAAAAAAGGATTTTTGACGAAATTAATAGGAGGAAAGGTTTATGAAAAGAAAATATCAATTGTTTATATCTCTATTATTCTGCATCCTGCTTCTCCCGGGGATTCTTCAAGCTGAGCAGAAGGGGCTTATATGGGAAGTAAGTTCCAAAGATACCAGGGCGTATATTGTTGGTTCTGTCCACCTCTTTAAAGAGGCCCTCTATCCCCTGAATGAACAGATAGAAAAGTCCTTTCAGGAATCTGAAGTAGCTGTATTTGAGGTTGACATGAAAGAGATGGATTCTGGCCTTCTCCAGTTCCAGCAAAAAGGTCTCTATCCTGAAGGAGACTCCCTTGATAAACACATCTCTAAGGAGACCCTGGATATACTCTTACCAAGGCTCAGCTCTTATGGCATCCCCTTTGAAATAGCAAAAAGGTTTAGACCCTGGATGCTTGCAATGACAATACAGTCGATAGAATACCAGAAACTTGGTTTTAGACCTGAATTTGGAATAGATAGATATTTTTATGAAAAGGCTAAAGATAAAGAGATAAAAGGGCTCGAATCTATAGAATATCAATTAGGATTATTTGATAGCCTCTCTGACCATGAACAGGAAATCTATCTCTTATATACTATACTTGAGATTGAAAAGACTTCTTCCTATGCTGAGACAATCATAAAAGCCTGGGTAGAAGGCAATCTTAAAATTCTTGAGGAGATCATATATCAACCTCTGAAAGAAAAACCTGAACTCCTGCCAATTTATAAAAGGCTCTTCCTTGACAGGAACAGGGCAATGGTATCAAAGATAGAGGATTTTCTTAAGACGAAAAAAAGATATTTTATTGTCGTGGGCGCTGGACATCTCGCTGGTGAAGAGGGAATTATAGAGTTACTAAAAAAGAAGGGCTACAGGATAAGACAACTCTGATTATCTCAGTCCCAGTCCTTTAAGGATAAGGCCAAGGTATTTATTTATCGGATTACTTCTTTTAAGAAAAGGTATAGGAGGCCTTTTTCTAATGCCAAGCTTTTGAAGCTCCTGCACTATATCCTGATCTGTACCATTCGTGAGCCCTTCCCTGAATGTCTTGATAGCTTCCACCTTATTGTTTAAGAGGAGATAAACCCTGCCAAGATTAAGATAATGAACGGTATTGGATGGATCTTTATGGAGGGCAGAAGTGAGAAGTTCCATTGCCTTTTGAAATTTTCCTCTTTCCTTTGCTATGCAATAAGCATAGTAAGATTCTACCTCAATCTTAACTGGAATTAATAAGTCTTTATTCTGAAGTATCTTCTCAAAACATACAAGAGCCCCAAGGGTATCCCCCTCCTTAATCAATCTCTTACCTTTTTCAAACAACCCTGATATAGTATTATCCATAAGATATATTTTAGACCAATCTGCTGAATTTTTGAAATGAGAAGACTTGGCGTCCATACATCAATCGCAGGTGGAATAGACCTTTCAATTTTGAGGGCCAAAGAACTTGGCTGTAATACACTGCAGATTTTCTCCCATAATCCGAGGACCTGGAAGAAACCTGAGTTCTCAGAAGAAATCGTTAATAGGTTCAGAGAATACAGAAGACTTTATGATATGAATCCCCTCTATATCCATACCTCTTATCTGATAAACATAGCATCAACGAACAAACAGATAAGGGAACTATCTTTAAAGATGCTGATATGGGAACTCGATACTGCCGATATGCTCGGCGCTGATTATCTTATTCTTCATCCGGGTTCATCTTCAGGAGATAGCCTCAAAGGAAAAAGACTGGCCATAGATACACTGAAAAAGGTCCGAGATATGAAGAGCTGGAATGTTAAACTCCTTCTTGAAAACACTGCTGGAGAAAGGGGTGATATTTCAGCCACCGTTGAAGATTTATGGGAATTAGCTGAAAGTTGTGGGGGTCTTTCAGGTGGTCTCTGCATTGATACCTGCCATGCCTTTCAGGCAGGTTATGACATTCGCTCAAAGAAAGGGTTAGAAGGCTTTATTGATAATATAATGAAGGTGAGAGGTCAAGGGATGGTAAAACTCATCCACCTTAATGATTCAAAGAGGGAGTTTCATTCAGGCATTGATAGGCATGAACATATAGGAAAGGGAAAGATTGGATTAAGGGGATTAAAGGACTTCTTGACCAATGCAGCCTTCAGAGATATACCTGTTATACTTGAGACACCAAAAAAATCGAACATGGATGACATCAGAAACCTCAGGAGGGTAAAGGATATGTTGTCAGGTTGAGGTTAAAGTGGGGTTTTGACCTATAATCTGGGATAGATCAGGAGGATAGCCATTGTCCTTAAGATACTGAGCCTCTATGGTTTCAAGATAAAACCTGTCAAACCCGCTATTTAAGAGGAAATCTTCCCTGAGTCTAAAGTCACCTGTGCGAATAATCTCGGGAAGAAGGCTATTAATGTAGAAGGATTCCTTTTTCAGATCAAGAAGAACCTTCTCGAAAAGGGCCTCTGGTACCCTTACAGCTATGCCCTTCGAGGCAAGCTCCTTCGTTATACCATCGAGTATCTGTTGCCTTCCCTCTTTCTGGTCAAGCAAGGGATAAAGACCCCTTAGATTCTCCTTTAAAGCTGAATAAACACATCTATAAAGAAGTGCCTCATCAGATACAAGCCTGACAGCAGCAACTACATCTTTGATGGTTGCGTTACCATTCAATATTTCATCAATACCATCATTTATTGTAAGAAGCTTCTTTTTACCATAATAGGTTACATAATTATTCTTTAAAAATTCATCAATGAATAGCTTCTTAAATAGACCTGGTTCAATCTCCTCAAAGGCACGTTTATTTCCGATCAGGCTTCTCAAAGAATCCTCAGTAAATTCTGTGTTTTCTGTAAAAGCGACCCTGCTCAAAAGACCGTAGGTATTATCATATCTATCAAAATAGGTAATAATAGAACCAAGTTCCTCCATCGTACTGAAATCTCCTGTCTCCTTGCAGACTTCATCACACCGCCTTCCAGCATCAAGGAGGATATTTTCGAAGCTCAGGTCCCCAAGCTGATGCGCCTTGTGTTTTGCGAGAATAAGTTTTACAATATCCTCCTTTATAATATGGCGTTTTAAAGAGGGATCTTTCAAAAAAAGATTTTCTATAATAATCCTTGCCTCTCTGATGTAGTCAGGTTCTTCAACCTCTGTAATCTTCCTTCCTTTAAGGAGCATCTCATCAAGGGTATCAAAGAGTATAAGTGGTATATTGTTTCTTATAGCAAGGGTCTTCAGCCTCTTGAGCCTTGCAATTCCCTCCATGGGCATTCTTTCAGTTTCAATCATATCAATAAGGATCTCTCTATATTCATCAACTATCCTTCTATTTTCGGGGTGTCTGTACATAACATCTATCTTTATCCTTTCTATCTGATAACTGTCGAGCCCGAGCTTCAATGCAAGATCCTGAAGATAAAGTTCGTCATACTCATTAATACTTCTTCCACTTGAATATAATTTTTCAAAGGTTCTGTAAAACTCATGGTTCTTCTTGTTAATAAACTTGAAAATAAAAATGGTTGTTTCATTCTCCCCGAGGGCTTTTGCAAATTCATAAAGGAGATCCTCATCTCTGTCTTCAGTAATAAGCTCTGTCCTCTTTAGAAGTTTTCCCGTCTTTCTCAAAATCTGAGCCTGTCTTTCCTTTATAGGACCTTTAAAATCTGATGAGACTAAAAAATAATAGTTTTTGACTGCATGGCCTGATATGAAAAGTTTTTCAAAAGATTCTGAACCTTCTGTATCATTTGTAAAGATAAGGTTGCCATTTTCATCAAAATAGGCTCCAAACATGATGAGTCTATTAAGGACATCCCTCTTTATAGCATCCTTGAAGGGCTTTTCGACTCCAAACATATATTCACAAAAGCTTCCGCCTGCACCTTTATAATATATGTTCTGAGCAGTTATCCTGAACTCATTTCCTCTGGAGAAAAATCTTATTTCCTCAGGATTTTCCTCAAAAAAACAGGTATTATAGGCTATCCCTTTTATCAGGGCAATATATTCTACAGGACCGATCTCACCAAGAATTCTAAAGCCCTTAAGCAATTGCTAACCTCATCAGGCGTTTAATGGTGAAGGCCTTACAGGGTGAAGGCAAATTAGGCTTTAGGCTGAAGGCTGAAGTTTCCTTTAAGGAAGTAATTTTATTTTTCTTCAGCCTTAAGCCTACGGCCTTCAGCCTATCTTCAGCCTTAAGCCTGTTAAACGCCTACTGTTTAGTAATAAGTCTTATAAGCTCCTCTGCAGGTCTATAGCCAGTCTCGAGCCTTCCATCAGGGAGTATATAAGCAGGTGTCCCGCTTATCCCGATCTTTTTTGCAAGTTCAATATTTTTGTCTATTACATCGGTATTACAGGCCTTTCCTCTTAACTCCTTTTTCTGAAAGGTATCCTCTAAAAGTTTCAAGGATTTCTCACAGGCTATTATCTTTGACTTCTCATAGGCACCTGGATGGATATTCAAAGGGAAAAGCTTTATGAAAAATACTATATCATTTCTTGTCTCTACTATCTTCTTCATCTCCTGATGAAGTTTTGCACAGTAAGGTCAATCAGGGTCATCAAATACTATTACCTTATATTTTGCACCCTTCTTGCCAAGGACAAGGGCATCCTTTATGTCTATCTTCGATGGATCAACCCTGTTAAGAAATGAGAGTCTTTCCTGTGTAAGATTTTGTTTTGATGAACTGGAGAAGATATTGCCAGCAATAATAAATCTCTTTGAATAATCAATATAGACAAGGCCCTTTCTGCCCTGGCTCTCAAAGTTCACTTCCCATAATCCTTTAAGGGGTGAGTCAAGGACATTTGTCACTTTCAGATCAGGTCCTCCGCTAAGGATCTGCTGGGCCTCTGCCACAGAGAGTTTATGACAGGTCTTACAGTCGCCTTTTTCAGAAAAGGCATGGGCTTCTTCAGTGGCGAAGTAACAGTGGACAAGAAAAGACAATCCAAGAATAAAAAATAAAAGAAGTTTCAACAATTGGTGGCGAAGTAACAGTGTGTTGCCGCCGTTACTTTGATTACCGCAACTGTTACTTTCGCCACCAACTGCCTTCTCAGTATCAAAAAAGCTCCTGAGATATTCCTTTAATTGTGATATTGCCTTCATCCTGTGACTCATGGCATCTTTCTCCTCTGGCGAGAGCTCTGCAAATGTCCTGTCCAGACCCTCTGGCTGAAAAACAGGATCATAACCAAAACCCTTTTCGCCTCTTGGCTCTTTTGTTATTATACCATCAACTCTTCCTGTGAAGGTTCTAATCTTGCCATCAGGTAATGCAAGGGCTATTACACAGATAAAATGAGCCTGCCTTGAGCTCATAGGAACTTCAGAGAGTTCCTTTAATAATTTTTCAATATTTCTTTTATCATCAGAAGGCTCACCAGCATATCTTGCAGAATAAACACCCGGGGCACCACCAAGGCTATCAACGACAAGGCCTGAGTCATCTGATATAGCTAAAAGTCCTGTGGCCTTCGCCACAAATTGAGCTTTTTTTACAGCATTCTCCTCAAAGGTGAGACCATCTTCAACCACCTCGGGCAGTCCAGGAAAGTCCATAAGGCTGAAAAGTTCAATGGGAAGACCTTCCAGAAGCCTCTTTAATTCTTCAAGCTTTTTTTTGTTTCTTGTTGCAAGAACTATTTTCATATAATTGATGGCTAAGTAATAATGCCCTTCCTGTATGAGATTCTTTCTTCTCGAATATTCCCTTAATAGGTCCCTGATAAATCACATAACCTCCCTCTTCTCCTCCTTCAGGTCCAAGGTCTATAATCCAGTCTGCCTCTCGTATAAGGTCAAGATTGTGTTCAATAACGACCACTGTATTACCAGAATGAATAAGCCTTTTAAGAACCTTTATAAGTTTATCAACATCAACGGCATGAAGTCCAACTGTTGGCTCATCGAGTATGTAAAGAAAATCCTTTATAGAGCTATCTATTTCCGAGCATATCTTCAACCTCTGGGCCTCTCCTCCTGAAAGGGTATTCAGGGGTTGTCCAAGCTTAAGGTATCCGAGCCCTATCTCGTCCATTATCCTTAAGCCACTCAATATCCTGAGTCTTTCAGTTGATACATCCTCATCTTTTATCTCTGAAAAGAATTGAAAGGCCTCCTTTACTGTAAGTTCAAGGACCTCACTTATGTTCTTTCCCCTGTATCGTATAGCAAGTATCTCAGGCTTGTATCTTTTTCCTCCGCATTCACTGCATGTTACATAAATATCCTCAAAGAAATATAGCTCAAGCCTTTCATATCCTTCACCCCTACAGGCCTCACACCTTCCGCCTGGAATATTAAAGGAAAAATGACCTGGACCATATCCGTGTCTCTGAGATTCTGGTTGTTTTGCAAAGACCTTTCTTATTGGATCAAATATCTTCATGTAGGTAGCAGGATTTGCCCTTGGAGTTTTACCAAGAGGACTCTGGTCAATAAGTCTCACTCCCTTAAGGTCCTTTATTCCTTCAATATATTCATAAGGTAAAGGAGGCTCAAGTCCTGTCTTAAAATGGAGGGCAAGGGCCCTGTAAAGGGTGTCAACAATGAGACTGCTTTTTCCTGAACCGGATACACCTGTAACTACTGTAAAGGCCTGGAGAGGGATCTTTATATAAATGCCTTTCAGATTATTACCCCTTGCATTCCTGAGAGTAAGCCAACGACGGAAAAATCGGTCAGGATAGGCTGAAGAATTAACTATCCCTCTGTCGCCCTGTCGTCCTGTCGTCCTAATATCTGATATCTGTTTTGAGGTCAAGGTATCTGCTTTTTTAAATTCACTGAGGGGTCCACTGAATATCACATGGCCTCCCTGAGCACCACCAGCGGGGCCAAGCTCCACAATCCAGTCTGCAGACCTGATAACTTCTGTATCATGCTCAACTACAATAATAGTATTTCCAAGTTGAACAAGCTCCTTTATTACATCTATTATCCTCTTTGTATCTCTTGGATGAAGCCCAACAGTTGGTTCATCAAGAACATACATGGTGCCTGTTAGCTCTGAGCCGAGCTGGTTTGAAAGATTCAATCTTTGATATTCCCCACCTGAAAGAGTCCTTGCCTGTCTGTCAAGGGTAAGATAATCAAGCCCGACCCTTTTAAGGAACTCGAGTTTTATCCTTATCTGTCTGAGAACCTCTTTAACCGTCAGGAACTCCTCTTCAGAAAGGAGGAGGTTGTCAAATATGCGGGAAAGTTCACCTATTGAGAAGCGCGAAAGGTCTGCTATGTCAAGAGGTCCTCTCTCGGTCTTGATTTTAAATATAAGGGCTTCTTTTTTTAATCTCTTTCCACTACATAAGGGGCATGTCCTCTGCGTTCTGTATCTTGAGAGAAAGACCCTGACATGAAGCTTATACTTTCTGTATTCAAGGTCTTCAAAAAAATCCTTTATACCGTAGAAATTCCCATCTCCCTCAAATAAAAGCCTCTTATGCTCCTCAGGCAGGTCTTTATAAGGTATCTTTGTATTTATCCCTGCCCGCCTTGCACCCTTAATGAGCTGTTCCTTCCACCAGAAGTTCGATGGTTTTTCAAAAGGCTCAATTGCCCCTTCTTCAAGGCTGAGATATGGGTCTGGTACAACAAGCCCCTCGTCAAATTCAAGAACATTTCCAAAGCCCTTGCATTCAGGGCAGGCGCCAACAGGATGATTAAAGGAAAAAAGTATTGGTGATGCCTCTGACGCCTCAAATCCACAGAGGTCACAAACCCTTCCCTGTCTGAATATAAATTCTTCACCCTCTACAGTTCTTATCTTTAAAAGACCTTTTCCGAATCGCCAGGCTCCTTCTATGGAATCAGAAAGCCTCTCAGTGTCTTCAACAACAAGCCTGTCAAAGACCACATAAGTAACTGTTGCTGTGTGTTCAAGACCTGGCTCTATTTCTAAGACCTCTCCATTAAGCATTATCCTTGTAAAGCCTTCTTTTAATAATTCTCCGAGAGTCTTTTCAGATGGAAAGAGCATATAGACCCTCTTGCCTGAAAGGTCCTGAATTAATCTATTCTTAATAGTGGCTGGATTCCACTCCTTTATCTCAATCCCGCAATCAGGACAGAAAGGCCTTGCTATCTTTGCATAGAGTATTCTTAAAAAATCATATACCTCAGTAACAGTGCCAACTGTAGAGCGGGAACCCTTTACAGGATTCCTCTGCTCAAGGGCTATAGCAGGCCTGATATTATAAATGGCATCTACATGGGGACGATCAAGCTTTTCTATAAAGAGCCTCGCATAGGTGGAGAGGGATTCTATAAACCTCCACTGTCCTTCTGCAAAGAGGGTATCAAAGGCAAGAGAGGATTTCCCTGACCCTGATACGCCTGTAATTACAATTAGACAATCATGGGGAAGCCTTAAGTTTATATTTTTAAGATTATTCTGTTTTGCACCCTGTATAATCAGCTCAGAAAAGGACATCTATTATTTTAACAACTTATAGCAACAATAGGCTACTTCTCGCCTGCCTTTATCAATTCCTCAATAGTGACAACCACTGCCCTCGAAAGAGCGGTAAGGTCATAACCTCCTTCAAGGCAGAAGATAGAAGGTATACCCTGAGCCAGGATGGAACGAATAATAAATCTTATTCCTTCGTCACTTATCCTTATAGACGAAAGGGGATCTTCTGTCATAAGGTCATAACCTGATGATACCAGGATAAGGCCAGGAGAAAAATCTTTAATCAATCCTGGAAGGATATCTCCGTAAACCTCCATGTATTCCCTGTCGCCAGCACCAGGTCTCATCGGCACATTGTAAGTAAAACCAAGGCCCTCACCTGAACCCCTCTCTCTTTCTGAGCCTGTGCCTGGATAATGGGGATATTGATGAGTGCTGAAATAAAAGACGGTGCTATCCTCATAAAAGGCATCCTGTGTGCCATTGCCATGATGAACATCAAAGTCAATTATGAATACCTTTTTAAAACCTTTTTTCTGGGCATATCTTGCACCTATAGCAACATTATTAAAAAGACAAAACCCCATTGCCCTTTCTGGAGTTGCATGATGCCCGGGAGGTCTAATGGCACAAAAGGCATTCTTCAATCTTTTACTGAAAATCTCCTCAATTGCCTTTATAACAGCACCAACTGCATAGAGGGCTACCTCTGGGGAATCATTACATATATAAGTATCTGAGTCGAGATAACCTTCACCATTTTTGAGAATCCTTTGGATGTGCTGGTCTGTATGGACAAGTTTAAGGTCTTCTATAGAGGCTCTTTCTGGCTTCAAAAATACAAGTTTTTCTTTAAGGTCAGGCCTTGCCTCAAGGGCTTTCATGATAGCCACAAGCCTTTCAGGCCTCTCAGGATGCCAGCCATAAGGCCTGTGTTTGAGAAAGACATCATCATAAATAAAGCCTGTCATAATATCTTTTCAGGATAAATTGTAAAGGGCATTACACCTGTCCAAGATAAATCTTAAAGGGGCATGAGGCCGAAAAAGCACAAAAGGCGACTCCTTAATGTAACTTGTTAAATA
>DAISHO010000061.1:0-9714 GCA_036822495.1 Thermodesulfovibrionales bacterium | reverse complement strand
AAGACAGTTAACTTCGGGATTATCTATGGCATGACAGCCTTTGGCTTAAGCGAGGCCCTTGGTATCCCGAGAGAAGAGGCTCAGGTCTTTATAGACCAGTTCTTTATGAGGCATCCAGCGATAAAAGAATTCTCAGCTTCCCTGATTAAAAAGGCAGAGGAAAAGGGGTATGCAGAGACCCTTTTTGGAAGAAAAAGACCCATACCAGAGCTAAAAAGCAGGCAGGGTACTACAAGGGCCCTTGGTGAGAGGCTTGCCATAAATTCTCCAATTCAGGGGACGGCCTCGGACATTATAAAACTTGCAATGATTAAGATATGGAAACTCCTTAAGGCAGGTGGTTTCAGGACAAGGATGCTCCTCCAGATTCACGATGAACTCCTTTTTGAGGTACCTGAGGAAGAACTCTCTGAGTTAAAAGAAAGAATAAGAAAAGAGATGGAATCAGTGGTCGAGCTTGAGGTACCTCTATCTGTTAATATCAGCACAGGGAAAAACTGGGCAGAGGCTGGATAGGCAATGAGAGGCTTCTGGCGTTAGATTTTTCTAATTTCCTGAACTGTTACTTTCGCCCCCATCCTGGTGTGATTGACATTTCTCTTCTAAATAGGTGAATATTTATTGTGTCGGGCTTTGGGCGGAAGAATAGGCTGAAGAATTAGCTTTGTACTCTATCGCATGAACATCTGTCGCCTATCGCCTGTAGCCAGCCTATTTAAGGAGGGGATTATGACAAGGAAGGAACTTTTAAAAAAGAGGATTACAGAACTAAGGTCAATGGCAAAAGAACTGGGGCTTTCAATTCCAAGGACTGCAACAAAGGAAGAGCTTGCCGCTTTAATAAGCAAAACCCTTAGATTAAAGGCCCTGAGGGCAAAAAAGAAGACAGAGAAGTTGGTGTTGAAAGTAACAGAAAAGAGGGGCGAAAGAATAAAGAGGGCTGTTAAGAAGCCAGTGGCGAAAGTAACAGTAAAAGAAGCCCTTCCAGAACTCAAACCCGTATCAGTAGAAGAGGAAAGACCTGTGTCAGCAGAAGAGGTCTCTTTACCTGTTATTAAAGACCTTTTAGGACTTGTACCTGTGAACCAGACAATGTTTTATCTTTACTGGGAGATAACTCAGGAGACTGCCAGGTCATTAAGGAAGACTTATGGTGGAAGATTTGTTATAAGAATCTATGAGGTTACAGGCGGGAGACCTATTGAGTCAGCTCCCTTCTTTGACCTCATGGCTCCTCGCGAAGAAGGAGGAGCCCATGTAGATATGGGAAGGTCTGGAGCGTTCTGTGCAATCTTTGGGGTTTTGACAGAACATGGCAGATTTATTCCCTTCCTCAGGTCAAACACTATTTCCTTGCCAGAGCTCTATGTGGAGAAGGGATTGCCAGAACCTATACGGATATCCTTTCCTTCTGGAGTAGTTCATCCAACAAGTCTTTAACCTCTTTTTTTGTCTTTATATCCCTCAACCTTTTAAAGACACTTCTGGAGCTGAGGATAGAGAGAATCTTTTTCTTTTTTTGAGATGGCAGATTAATAAGTTTTTTTCTGAGTCTTTCAAGTAGTTTCAGGTATTCTCCAAAGGTCTTTCCATAGAGTTTCTCTATCTCCTTTCTTATTGCCTTTGCCATTGCTGGAGATGCCCCTGAGGTGGATATGGCAATGGTGAGGGGCCCCCTTTTTACAACAGAAGGAACAATAAAGGTGCATAGCTCAGGTTCATCAACTACATTGAGGAGTCCACAACTGTTACTTTCGCCACTAATTCTTAAGTGAGAGGCTATTTTTTTGTGAAGTTCTCTGGAAGAGGTAGCTGCTATAACGAGAAAGGCATCTTTCAGATCCTCCATTCTGAAAGGTCTATTTATGAGCTGTAGTCTCCCACAACTGTTACTTTCGGCATCAATGCTTTTGGATAGGTTTTTCAGACCCTCTGTAAATTCAGGGCTTATTATCTTAATATTAGCCCCTGCCTTTAAAAGGGACCTTGCCTTTCTTTCTGCAACCTTTCCACCACCAATAACAACACAGGACCTTCCTTTAAGATTCAAAAAAATAGGATAATACATGTATTTATTCGCCCTTCATAGCTGAATCTTTTGATTCCTTTTTTGCCTTTTTAGCCTCTTTTGAGTCAGGATATCTTGTTATCAGTTTCGTAAAGGTTTCCTGAGCTAAGTCCTTTTCACCAAGTTCGAGGTAGCTCTTCCATAGAAGGTAGAGGACCTCCGGCATATCCTTATAATCAGGGAAATTCTTTATAAGACCTTCGAGCCTGCCTTTCGCTGCCCTGAAGGAGCCCTTTTTGAAATAAAATTTTCCAACCATGAATTCATAGGCTGCTATTATATCCCTGCATTTTTCTATTTTTAAGTCAATAATATCCCTATAGGGATTCCTTGGATATAATGTCTTGAGTCTTTCAAATTCCTCAAGGGCCTTTTTTGCTGCGCCGTAACCCCTTTCGGGCCCACGGATATCCTGAAAATAAAGCTGGGCAATCTGATACTGGGCATAAGGGGCATAGCTGTGGTCAGGGAATTCCCTCAGGAATTTCCTGTATTCCTCAATGGCAAGCTCAGGTTCTTCTTCTTTTATATACGATTCAGCAATCTTAAGCTGTGCCCTTGGCCCGAACTTCATGGTAGTATCCCTGTTTTTTACCTCCAGGAGAAGATTCCTTGCCTCCTGAAATTCTCCCTGTTCAATCAGTTTCTCGGCCCTTGCAAGCCATGCCTCAGGTTCGAAGGGTTCTTCTTTTTTCTGTGAGGATGCACAGGATATAAGCATTAGAATTAGCAATGACAGACCGAAGAATATCCTTAAGCCTTCAGCCTTAATCCTCTCTTCTTTAGTGGCAGTAACAGTTTGTGGACACACAAAGTTCATGAGTTATTCTATCAGATTTAGTGGTGAAAGTAACAGTTTTAGTGGCGAAGGTAACAGTTGGGGTGATTCTTCAGATGTTTTTTAATAAACTCTTCGAGCCTGAAGGAGAGTTCCAGCTCTCTGCCTTCGAGCTCCTGCAGTTTCTTTAATCTCTCAAAAGATATTTTGTCCCTTATCTTTTGACAGAGGAAATTGATACAAAAGACATGCCTCGCAAGTAAGGAACAGCCCTTCTCTGTGAGAAAATAACAGGAAATTTCCGAGAGTCTTTTCGAAGGTATTTCTGCTCCCATAAGCATATTTATAATGAGCAGCTCTTTTGAGTATTTAAACTCAATCCCCTTGCCACAGCAGTCTTTACCAGAAGTTCCACAATCTGCACATATTTCTGTCATACCGCTTTCATACCGTTCTCTTCTTGTTGAGCTAATGAGTCCTTTCAACTCATTAATCATATAAGCAAACTCATCCTTTTTAAACAGATTATCACCGATATGTTCTTTGAGTTCTGCAGCTTTTATAATAATTTCAAAAAATCTATCCTCAACTGTTGCCTGCGGTACCAAATCAGAAGTCAGAGTTCGGATGTCAGATGTCGGAAGTGGGATGTCAGATGCTGAATCGGAAGTCAGAGGTTGGAGTTCGGAAGTCAGGTTCTGAGGAATAAATTTTTCCATAGATTTCGCCCTCTGATTTCTGATACCAGACCTCCGTGTTACTTCTCCGAGCACTCAGAGAGCAATCCATAAAGCATTACCCACGAATCTGATCATGCCCTTTAGTTTTCAGGCTGAGTGCTCACCTTGTGATCGGGTATCCAGAGCCTATCCTTTTCTATTATATGCATAACCTTCCATCCCCTTTTATTCAATTCCCTTGCAATCCATCTCCTGTGGCATTTCCAGGGGAATCTTTCAGCGCATACAATCACTGAGACCTCCTTTTTTATTATTTTAACAAGGTCATCCATTGCCTTTTTGAAGTCTTCAGTCATGATGTATTCCAGGTATCCACCTTTTCTGAACCCTCCAAGACCTTCACCCATAAAGAAATATTTTATCCCTGCCTTCTGCAAAAATTCTTTAAAATACTCCCTCCTAAAATGAGGGAGTTTGCTTGTGGGAAATCTCCTTACATCAATAAGGGCCTTAATATCAAAGGCAAGGAGAATCTCTATAAACTCCTCCTCCGTTCTTCTATCAGTGCCCATTGTATATACAATCTTTTGCATTAAAAATTATACAAAAAGGCAACCCTAAAGTTGCTCTTTTTGGCTATCCTCTGGTAGGATATTTTTATGCGAAGCCATTCAGATTATGTTCCCTTACATCTTCATACTGAATACAGCCTTCTCGATGGAGCAATAAAGATAGATGAGCTCGTGCGAGCTGCGGTGAATTACCGGCTTCCAGCCCTTGCTATAACAGACCACGGGAATATCTTTGGTGCCATAGAGTTTTATCAGAAGGTCTCAAAGGCAGGGATTAAGCCGATTATAGGTTGTGAGGTCTATGTTGCGCCTGAAAGCAGGTTTAAAAAGGCTCGAGGTGTTTCAGTCGCAAAGGCCTCATCAGAGGACACAGGCAGACAAGACAATGCTTATCACCTTATTTTGCTTGCCAGGGATATCTCAGGCTATAGAAACCTTATGCGTCTTATCAGCCTTGCCCATCTTGAAGGCTTCTATTATAAGCCGAGGATAGACAACGAACTTCTCGAGCAGTATTCTGGTGGACTTATAGCCCTTTCTTCATGTATGAAGGGAGAAATACCATCTCTTTTATTAAAAGGAGATGTTGATTCTGCACGGAGAAGGGCCCTTTTCTATAAGAACCTTTTTGGACCTGAAAACTTTTATCTCGAACTGCAGGCGAATGGCATACCAGAGCAGCAGGAATTGAATAAAAAACTCTATGAACTTGCAGAAGAGATACATCTTGGTGTGGTGGCTACAAATGATTGCCATTATCTCAGGAGGGAAGATGCAAAGGCCCATGAGATATTGCTCTGTATTCAGACCAATAAGACGATTAAAGATAATGACAGGATGAGGTTTCAGACAGATGAGTTCTATTTTAAATCACCTGAAGAGATGAGGGAGGAGTTTGCTCATCTGCCAGAGGCTATCAGTAATACTGTTGTGATTGCTGAGAGGTGTAATCTTACCCTTGAGATCGGCAAGGTCCTTCTGCCTGAGTTTATTACACCTGACGGTAGCCAGCCTGAGGAATTTCTTGAGAGAATTGCTGTGGATGGGCTTAAGAGAAGATTCAGTAATGCCCAAGTCCCAGAGGCATATCGCTTGAGGCTTAAAGAAGAGTTAAATATGATAAGGAAGATGGGTTATTCCTCTTATTTCCTCATTGTCTGGGATTTTATAAGGTTTGCAAGGGAAAGGGGTATCCCTGTTGGCCCAGGAAGGGGGTCTGCAGCTGGAAGCCTTGTTGCCTGGGCCCTTAGAATCACCGAGATAGACCCTATTAGATATAATCTTCTTTTTGAAAGGTTCCTCAATCCTGAGCGTGTAAGCATGCCTGATATAGATGTAGATTTCTGCAGGGACAGGCGTGAGGAGGTGATTCAATATGTCCAGCAAAAATATGGTGCAGACCAGGTTGCCCAGATCATAACCTTTGGAACCATGGCAGCGAGGGCAGTTGTGAGGGATGTAGGAAGGGTTCTTGGAATGCCATATCAGGAGGTGGATAGGATTGCAAAGCTTATTCCTGTAAGTGTTACAAAAGAGATTAATTTAAATAAGGCGATAGAGATTACGCCACCCTTAAAAGAGGCATATGAGAACAACCCCCAGATAAGAGAGCTTCTTGATATTGCCAAGAGGCTTGAAGGTCTTGCAAGGCACGCCTCTGTTCACGCAGCAGGAGTTGTTATTGCACCAGCGCCTCTTACAGAATATACTGCCCTCTATAAGGGCTCAAAGGGTGATGAGACCATTACAACTCAGTTTGACCTTGAGTCTATTGAAAAGATAGGACTCCTCAAGTTTGACTTCCTTGGTCTTGATACACTTACAATTATTAATTCCACTATAAGGTATATAAGGGAGAGAGAAAGGGATTTTGATATAAACAACATCCCACTTGATGACAGGCAGACCTATAAACTGCTCAGTTCTGGCAAGACAGCTGGGGTCTTTCAGTTAGAGAGCTCAGGCATGAGAGAACTGCTCATAAAGATGGAGCCAGACAGGTTTGATGACCTTATCGCCCTTGTGGCCCTTTACAGACCAGGGCCCCTTGGAAGCGGGATGGTGGACGATTTTATTAAAAGAAAAAAGGGGCTTGTACCTGTTACCTATTCACCTCAGGAGCTTAAGGATATTCTTGAAGAGACCTATGGAGTGATTCTGTACCAGGAACAGGTTATGAGGATATCCAATAGGATTGCAGGATTCACAATGGGTCAGGCTGATATATTGAGAAGGGCCATATCTAAGAAGGACCCTCTTCTTATGGAAGAGCTGAAGACAAAATTTATAAATGGTGCTATCCAGAGAGGCTATTCAGAGGAGACGGCAAAAAGACTCTTTGAACTTATCGAGTATTTTGGAAATTATGGTTTTAACAAGTCCCACTCAGCTGCCTATGCCCTTGTGGCCTACCAGACTGCCTATCTAAAGGCCCATTATCCTGTGGAATTCATGGCTGCATCCCTCAGCGCCGAGATAGACAAGACTGATAAGGTTATCAGGCTTATCAATGAGTGCAGGGATATGGGCATTGACCTTCTACCGCCAGATATAAATAAAAGTGATGAAGGCTTTACAATTGAAAGCGGGGCCATAAGATTCGGCTTAAAGGCTGTCAAGGGTGTGGGAAGTTCAGCGATTGAACTTATAAAAGAAGAAAGGAGCAAGGGGACTTTTGCATCCTTTGATGATTTTTTAACACGACTTGTTATAGCTCCTGATGCGTTAGCCCAGAAGAGAGATGATAAAAGGCAGAGGTTAAACAAAAAGGTTGTAGAGGCTCTTATAAAGGCTGGTGCCTTTGATTCTCTAAGGATATCAAGAAAGGAGGCATTAAAGGAACTCGAGACTGCCACAGTCACTCCTGTTAAGACTTTATCCTCAAACCAGGCTAACATGTTTAATGTGAGTGTAGAGAACCATGCAGTGGATACTATAGAGAAAGCAGAGGAGAAAGATATTGATGAATGGGATGAGCTTACAAGGCTTTCTTATGAAAGGGAGGTACTTGGATTCTATATATCAGGCCATCCCCTTCAACCCTTCAGATGGATATTACAGGCCCTTGGAATAAAAGGCACAGGAGAATTAAAGATATTAATAGATGAAGATCGAAAGGGCCTTTATCATAAGTCAACTCTTACTTCTCTCGAGGAGGGAGAGAATTCTGAAACTGATCTTACAAATGGCAGCTCGAACAGTACCTATTTTGCGCCAGATTTCAAGTCCTCAGATGTTTCTATAGCAGGTCTTGTTGTCGAGCTTAAGAAACACAGGACAAAGGGAAAAAATGAGGTGATGGCATTTCTGACCATTGAAGATGAGGAAGGTTCAGTCGAGGTCCTTGTATTCCCAGAGCTTTATAAAAGGTCAATGGATATCCTTGAAAAGGCATCTGCTCTGATTATACGGGGTAAGGCAGATATGTCTGAAAAGGGTATAAAGATAATTGCAGAGGAGATAACAGACCTTGAATCATTTATAAGAAAGGCTCTATCAAGTTGTTCAAGGATTCAACTAAAAGTGCATCCTGAGATGGATAGAGCAGGACTCCTTTCCATAAAGGATATGCTTATCGATGGCCCATCCTCATTAGAAGAATCCGTGACCGCATCAATTAAATCTTTTAGCCCTTTGACAATTCGCTCCTCTTTTGAGGATAAATTTATCCCATTATATATACAGCTTAAGATGTCTGATTGTATTATTACGATAAAGAGTCGATACAATCTCAGACCAGATTTCAACCTCTTTAAGAAGATACAGGACATCTTTGGCAAAAATTCTCTGGAGGTGATTCGTTGAGTTATTACTTCGATTTTGAAAAACCCATTCAGGAGCTTGAACTGAAGATAGAGGAACTCAGGGTCTTTTCAGATGGAAGGGATATAGACCTATCAAAAGAACTTGCTGAACTTGAAAAGAAGGCGGAAAAGCTTAGAAGGGAGATATATTCTAATCTCACACCATGGCAAAAGACCCTCCTTGCAAGGCATCCTGAGAGGCCCTATACTCTTGATTATATATCCCTTATTGCAAAGGACTTTGTTGAGCTTCACGGAGACAGGCTATATGGTGATGATCCTGCCATAGTAGGAGGGCCATGCTACATTGGTGAAAGGCCTGTAATAGTAATAGGTCATCAAAAAGGTAGAGGCACTAAGGAGAGGATATACAGAAATTTCGGTCAACCACACCCAGAAGGTTATAGAAAGGCCCTGCGATTAATGAGGCTTGCAGAGAGGTTCAGGATGCCTGTGGTGACATTCATCGACACCCCTGGTGCCTACCCTGGAATTGGGGCAGAGGAAAGGGGGCAGGCTGAGGCTATAGCAATTAACCTGATGGTTATGGCAAGGCTCAAGACACCTATAATCTCAATAGTTATAGGTGAGGGTGGTAGCGGAGGTGCTCTTGCCCTCGGAGTTGCTGATAGGATCTATATGCTTGAAAATTCAGTCTATTCTGTAATTTCTCCTGAGGGATGTGCTGCAATACTCTGGAAAAAGGAAGGAGAACTATCTCAAGAGGATTATGCAAAGGCTGCTGAAGCGCTTAAGCTTACTGCGCAGGACCTCCTGAATTATAAGATCATAGATGGGATTATCCCTGAGCCACTGGGCGGGGCCCACAGGGACATAAAGGCTGTAGCTTCATCTATTGAGCAGACTATAAAAACAGCCCTTGACGAACTATCCCAGAAGCCCATTAATAGGCTTATTGAGGAGAGGTATAAAAAGTTCAGAAAGATTGGGCTTTTTGAATTAGAGGAATAATCCCACCTAAAAAGTCTTGTCCTTAAACTGAGGAAATATAAAATTCTTCTTTATTACAAAACTGTTGTAAACAAACACTCCCAATGAAAACCAAAAACTGTTTTCTCCTTAATCTCCTGTAGGCATCCACTCCATACCAAATCCATTCTTAAACTCCCTTATTATTAACTCTATATTCACTCTCTCATTGTAACAGTAAACTCCTTGCTCAGCCGAACATTCAAGGTCTGTTGAACTCGCAATCCCTTCTAAATGAGGTCTTCTTTCCGACTTGTTATTGAAATTGACAAACTTTACAAAGAGGGGGGAGGTCGCAATCCCTTCTAAATGAGGTCTTCTTTCGGACGATTTAAAAGTCGGGAGGATGACCCGTTGGGGGATTGGGGTCGCAATCCCTTCTAAATGAGGTCTTCTTTCCGACAAAGATTTTATAGTAAAAATTGAAACCCCCTCATTAGGTCGCAATCCCTTCTAAATGAGGTCTTCTTTCCGACCTTGAGCCTAAAGGGCTTCTTCCAAAAGAAAAGGAGCTGTCGCAATCCCTTCTAAATGAGGTCTTCTTTCCGACGTATGTAATACTTGTGGTTATTATCATTTATATCGGTCGCAATCCCTTCTAAATGAGGTCTTCTTTCCGACTGGAAGATCTCTCCATGTAACCCCAAGAGACAGGGGGTCGCAATCCCTTCTAAATGAGGTCTTCTTTCCGACGGCAATAGCCCCAATTGGAAAGTTAATTAAAGATCTGAGTCGCAATCCCTTCTAAATGAGGTCTTCTTTCCGACTGCCCCCTCCTGTTATTTTTGTTTATTTTCAATGGGTTAGAAAATTGCTTATTGAT
>DAISHO010000060.1:0-9723 GCA_036822495.1 Thermodesulfovibrionales bacterium | reverse complement strand
ATTAGAAGAGCAATATTTACAACAATCATTATAAATTAAATAGTTATAAGCATATTAACTCTGGCATGGCTTTTGCTTCTATAAATATTGATGGCTGATTTTCAGCCTATTATATCTCTCAGAAGAGAGGAGGTGTCCAGATGAAAAAGGCCTTAATACTCGCAGTAGCCCTTGTTCTCGTGGCAGCAAGCGTGTCCTTTGCAGTGATCTCAGGCTCAAAGCATGACCTCACAAATACTAACTACTTCAGTGGTGCAACCCTTTCAGCCTGCCAGTACTGCCATACCCCTCACTTGAGGAATAACCCAGCAGTTACTGGTGCACCACTCTGGAACAGGTCTTTGCCAGCAGCAAATTCATACACTGTTTATGGTGGTGGGCAGACCCTTGGTGGTACAGCAGTTGGCAACCCTGGTGTAAACTCAAGGACATGCCTGAGCTGTCATGACGGAACAATAGCCCTTGGTTCAGTGCTCGTTGGAAACGGTGGCACAATCAATGAGGCAACAGGAAGACCAGACTTTATAGTGAATGGTTACCTGGTAAATGTTGCCACAGAGACAGGCACATATCCATACCTCGGAACAGACCTATCCAATGAGCATCCTGTTGGCTTTACCTTTGTAGCAGGCAGGGCTGGTGTTCCTTCTATGCCAAGCTGGGCAAAGCTCTACAATGATACAGCAAGTGGCCGTTCAAACAGCTTTGAGTGTGCAAGCTGCCATGACCCCCACGAGACAACAAATCAGCCATTCCTGAGGACAACAAAGACCACAATCTGCACAGACTGCCATTCACAGAAGTAGTCTTTAAAGGGGGAGGGGAGTTTATCTCCCCCCCTCTCCCTTTCTAAACAGGGACTTCTCTCCCCAATTTTTAGCAACTAAGGCCTCCAAGTTCTTCTCTGATTTTAGCCTGCCCCTTTGTAAGTTTTATTATTTCTTCTTCAGTTCTTTTTTGAGCCTCAGCGAGCTTCCTGACAACTGCCTTGAGCTCTTCGAAGTCACTCCTCTTGACCGTATCGGCAAGCTCTTCCCTCAAAGGCCTTCATTACAGGGAACCGGAATTCTTCAGGAAGCTCCTCTATTGCCTCAATATACCTTGCCATAAAATTAAAAAAGGCAAATCTTTAATTCTTTCCACACCTGAACCCAACTCCACTTGGCATGGAATCTGGAGTGGCATGGCCCCTTGCAGAAACCCTGAGGCTTTGGGCACCTCCAGCCCAGGAGCCACCCCTGATGACCTTTTCTGTTCCAAAGGGAGGACCCTGAGGGTTATCCTTTGGAGACCTTTTATAATAATCAGGGTCATACCAGTCATTGACCCATTCAGCAACATTCCCAGCCATGTCATAGAGCCCATACCCATTGGGATGATAATTCCCTACTGGAGAGGTTGGCACAGGAAAGGCATTGTCTATCCAGACTTTGTTGTATATAATCCCTGTTGTTGGATAGGCATCTCCCCATGGATAGAGTTTTCCTTTTAAGCCTCCCCTTGCTGCCTTTTCCCATTCTGCCTCAGTAGGAAGCCTTTTGCCAAGCCATTTGCAGTAAGCCTCTGCAGCATACCATGAGACAGAATTTACAGGATGCCTCTCAAATCCCTTAACAGGTTTGTATATTCCATCCTCGTATACTATCTCAGCAGGCCACCACTCCTTTCTTTCCTCTGTCTTGAGGTCAGACCTGAGGACTATCCATGACTTTCTCGTTGCTTCATCAGGCTTTACTGTATTGAGAAACTCTGCAAACTCTCCATTTGTTACCTCAAAGATGTCCATATAAAAATCATCTACATAAGCCCTGTGAGAAGGTTTTTCGTCTTCTGGAAGGTCTGATTTTTCAGGGCTTCCCATTATGAATGAGCCAGCAGGTATGAGAACCATGTTTTCTTGAGCAAAAGGCAGGGGAAGAGGGCTATCAAGGAGAATTACAAAAAGGACAAAAGTTGCAGAAACGCCTCTGAATAAAAAACAAGAGGCACGAAGGTTTTTTTGACTAAAGGTATTGACTTCATTTTTAAATATTAATTTTAACATACCTCTATTAATTTTAACATACCTCAGATTACAAAGTTTTTTCTGCCTTTTGTTACTAAACATTAATCCCAATTGAAACAGGCAGTTATAATACCAGAAGGTGTAGTTGAGATTTTCTTGCGTAAAATAAATAATAGATGTAATATAATAAAAAGCGAAGGAAAGGAGGCTTTATGCCAGAGGTTGAGGAAAGGGTTTACAGGCTTGAGGCAGTTCTGGAGGAGTTTATAAAGAGTGTTGGAATAGAGTTTAACAAACTATACAATGCCCAGATGCGTACAGAGATGGAGCTTCAGGAATTAAAAAGGACAGTAGAAGAGGACAGAAAGGCCTTTAAGGAGAGGTTAGAGGAGGAGAGGAAGATGTTAGCAGAAGGGATGAGGGCTTTTGAAGAGAGGTTAGAAAAGGACAGGCAGAGGTCAGCAGAAGAGATGAAGGCCTTTAAGGAGAGGTTAGAGGAGGAGAGGAAGATGTTAGCAGAAGGGATGAGGGCTTTTGAAGAGAGGTTAGAAAAGGACAGGCAGAGGTCAGCAGAAGAGATGAAGGCCTTTAAGGAGAGGTTAGAGGAGGAGAGGAGGCTTCATAAAGAGAAGATAGAAAGAGATATGAGGGCCTTTGAAGAGAGGCTGGAAAGGGATAGAATGAAATGGGAAAAGGAGCTCAAGGAATGGAGAGCTGATATGAATAAAAAATGGGGTGAGGTAACGAACAAGCTTGGAACATTTGCTGAGGACATGGTAGCACCGAACATAAAAGGAATAGCAAGGCAGTATTTTGGCTGTGAGGATTTTGATTTCTTTGCAGTAAGGATAAAAAAGAGGCATTCAATAGACAGAGCAAAAAGAAGGGAGTTTGACTGCATAGCAGTATGTGATAACATGGTCATATTGAATGAGACAAAGTCAAAGCCAAATATTGAATACATAGATGATTTTATAAAAGTTCTAAAGGAATTTTGTGAATATTTTCCAGAACACAGAGGCAAAAAACTTATACCTATATTTGCATCAATGTATCTTAGTGATGACCTTGTGAGATATCTTACCAAAAATGGCATTTATGCTATGGCAATGAAGGAAGATACTATGGATCTGCTTAATTACGAGGAACTAAGGATTACTCAGGGATAAGTTTTCTTATCTCCTACCTCTTTCTCCTCGCTATACGCTCCCCTCTCTCTTACAGGCATATTTCTTGCTTTACACCTGAACTAAAAGGGTTTTCCTTTTTATTTTTTGTCTGTTAAAGGATGGGTTCAAATGAGCTTATTTTAAAGGGTTTTAAGAAAAGGGACCCCAATGGAGGGGTATTTTTATATCACGGATAACTGTGTGAAAATCCACTATTATGTGTGTTATTTCACACAAAAAGGAGGTGCATTATGGGAACATTAGTATACTATGTCAGGAATGGGGGGAATACCTTTAAGGGTATTAAATTGACCCTTTGTTGCGATGAGGACAAAGAATACCTTCTAAGTGGAGGTGTTTCAGCCCTAAGAAGACAGAGGCTCAGGAGACTGATTAATGAAGCCATGAGGCAGGGTGCAAGACTCTCCTACAGAGACCTGAGCCTTCTTCTTCTTGCTTCAAAGGCAACAATAAAGAGGGATTTAAAGGCTGATGGAATTCGGAAGGATTGAATACTTCCTGAGGAATGGCTCAAAGGCAAGAAAGGTTCTTCTGACCCTTATAGGTCAGTCTGATGAGGATATCCTTAAGAGAGAGGGACTGAGGGGATTAAGACTCAGAAGGCTCGTGAGGCTCACCCGTGAGGCAGAAGAACAGGGCTTTCTCTTAAGCTATGAAGACCTTTCAGCCCTCCTCGTGACATCCATATCTACACTCAAGCGAGATATCGCCTACCTTGAAAGGAAGGGCATAAGGGTTCCCATTAAGGGAAGGAGAAAGAGGCAGAGGATAGCCTTGAGTGCGGAGGGCGTAGCTGGTAGCCCACAGCCTGGAGCGGTCAGTGAACAGCCGGGAGTAGGGAATAGCGTGTAGGGGTAGAATGAGAGATAGGAGCGTGAAGCATGTAGCTTGTAGCGTGCAACTGGTAGCAGGGAAGGTAATTCTCCTGACTATTTGCCTCCTCTTTGTCCTTACCTCCATTGCAGAGGCGAGATATTCCCTTTATGGAGTGGCAAGCCTTGAGTATGAGAGGAGATGGACTTCTGAAAGCGAGGCTGACAGTATTACCCAGGAATACCAGCTCGGTATAAATGGTCCATTAATTGATGGAAGGCTCATGAGATTTGACCTTAAAGGTACACTCAGGAAGAGATCAGGAACATTGTATGAAGAAGATCTCAAAGGATTCGACCTGAATGTGACCCTCCTTGATTTCAGGTATGTGAGAAGCAGGAGTTTGAACTTTTTGAACTTTATGCCGAGGCCCATTATACTCAGATATTCTCGATATGATGAAGATTTTTCAGAGAATACAAATTATGGCTTGAGCACATCATGGTCTGTGCCATTCTATATAAATCTCTTTGGTAACGGCAAACTGATAAGCATAAGAAGTATCTATGAAAGACCTCAGAGATTAAAGTACAATCAGCAGGTAAACACAGAGAATCAGAATGCCAATGGTAACGCTAATGGTAATGCTAATGCTAATGGCAACCAGGGCGAACAGCAGAATCAGAATATAAGGAAAGAGCCCTATCAGGGTATTAAGATTCCGATACCATCTCTTAACTTTGATTTTGATAAAAATATATCAGAACTTAAAGAGACTGACAGGAAGATAGATAATACTGTTTATGACCTCAGGATGAGGACAGCCGGGAAAAACTCAAATTATATACTCGACTACCACCTGAACAAGTTAGATTACACTGATACTAATGATATCTCCATCGAGAGGATTATCCTTAACACACTTCACAACTTTAATTCTTACAGACTGGATAACAGACTTACCCATGAGATATTTGATTCTGGAAACTCCACTACCACCACTACACTCGAGTCAAGGCTTGATAGGTTTATACCAAAGGATAAGGATACTACCTACAGATGGAGCCTGAATGGCAATTATTCAAGGACTGAAAACTTATCCACTCAGGAGATATATGGTATCAATGGGGTATGGTCTGTATCAAAAAGATTAAGCCCGACATTGCACTCTTCTGCCTCTCTTAAGGCTGGTTTCAGGGAAAGCAGGTCAGAGGAAGAGACATCAAGGGCCTATGACATTGGTGCATCGGGCGGACTTATTTCAACCTATTTTCAGGGCATTGTCTTGAGAGGTGATGCAGGGACAGGTTATTCCGATGAGGGTATACCCTTGAATCTCTCAGTTGGCTTTAACACAACAAAGTGGAGAAGGTTCAGCATGAGTGGTTCATACGGGTATAACAGATTTTTCAGTAATGACGATGGAAACACCAATGAATCTCACACCCTCACCTACGGTTTTTCTGCCCTCATAATGAGCAATCTTTCTCTGATGGGTACCTACAGGCACACCATAACGAATGTCAAGAATTCAGCAGAATATAGAGAGATTTCTGACAGGCTTGATCTTAATATGAACTGGTTTTATAGAAGGCACAGGATAGCACTCAGGGGGTCAATCACAAGGACTGATACTACAAATCCTGATGTAGTAAATAACATTAGTGAGGTTTACAGCCTTGGCATAAACTATTCAACATATCTTTCACGCAGAACCACCTTTACATCATCATTCTCTTATGATAGGGACAACATTGGGGACACAACAGGAAGAGAGCTAAAGAATACACTTTCGTGGTATTATGGTAGGCTGACCCTGTCTACAGAATATACCATCAGGACAAGGGATGAGGGTAATTTATCAACAACTGAGCAGAGATTTTATTTAAAGATAAGCAGGTATTTCGGAAGGAGGTAAATTTAATGAAAATGAAAAGGATTTTGCTTATGTCTTTGTTTCTGGCAGTAATATTTATAGCAGGTGCGGATGCAGAAGACAGGACAGTTGCAGTGGTTAATGGCGTAAGCCTGAAGGAAAGAGAACTTGAAAGGATTGTTGATGAGCTTCTTCCAAGGGCATTTTATCACCAGTCTGTAACACCTGAAAAAAGGGCTGAACTGAGAAAAAAGGCCCTCGATGAACTTATAAGAAGGGAGCTCTATTATCAGGAGGCAGTGAGGATTGGTATAAAGGTTAGTAAGTCCGAGTTGAAGGACAGTCTTGAGAACATAAAAAAGAGATTTAAGTCAAAAAAGGAATACCAGAATGCCCTGAAACAGGCTGGCATTACAGAGGATGACCTTAAGAAGGATATAGAAAGAAATCTCCTGATTAATAAGTTTTACCAGCAGGAGGTTCTTGACAGTTCAAAGGTCTCTGATAATGAACTTAAGGAGTATTATGAAAAGAACAAAAAGGACTTCTTGAGACCAGAGGCTGTTCACATAAGACATATCTTAATAAAGATAGAGCCAACCTCAACAGATGAGGAGAAGGCAAAAAAGAAGAAAGAGGCAGGGGATATCCTTAAGAGGGCAAGACAGGGAGAGGACTTTGCTGAGCTTGCCTATCAGTATTCTGCCGATGACTGGCGAGTAAAGGGTGGAGACTTAGGACTTATTCATAGAGGCAGGCTACTGCCCGAGCTTGAGGAGGTCGCCTTTAAACTAAAGCCAGGTGAGATAAGCGACCTCGTAGAGACCATATACGGCTATCATATTATAAAGATGGAGGAGAAACTCCCACCAACGCAGTTAGGTTTTGATGAAATAAAAGACAAGCTGAGGAAGGAGCTGGAGGAGAAGAGAAAGACGGAGCGTGAAGAAAAACTCCTTAAAACCCTCAAGGAAAAGGCAAAAATAGAGATAAGGGAGTGAAGTAGAAGGGATTAAGGGGTATGGTGTAGGAGAGATGGAATGAAGGTGAGGACATATAAGGATTTGGTGATTTATAAAAAGTCTCACGAGCTTGCTGTTAATTTTTACAAAATTATAAAACAATATCATGAAAGATTTGTTCTCTGTGATCAGATGAGAAGGTCTGCCCTTTCGATACCATTTCTTCTCATTCTTCTCTCCTGTTCTCCTCAATTCTACACCTCTCATATTGACATGACCATGTCAGGTGGTATTCTCTGGCCCGGGAAACCTGAGGAGCCGAGGATAAGATATCTCTGGAGCCTTCAGCAGGTGAACTATCAGGAGGGGAAGACCATTATCGATATTCTGGCAGGCCTTGAAGACCTCTCTGACCCAAAAGACTCTCCAATCCTTCTAAGACCTCAGGGCATATATGTAGATGATAAGAGATTCTACATTGCAGACCCTGGTGCAGGAAGGGTTACGGTAATTGATAAAAAGGACATGAAGACATTCCATATCATTGAAACAGATAGAGAAGAGCTCCAGTATCCTATTAGTGTTGTCTCCGACAGGGAAGGCAATATATATGTATCAGACCCTGACCTTGGTAGGGTGATTAAATACAGGGGTGATGGAAGGTTTATTTCCTATCTTGAAGGTGAGTGGACGAGACCCTCAGGCCTTGCAATAGACAGAAAAAGGGACATACTTTACGTTGCCGATACCCTTGGCCATAAGATTTATGCTTATAGCACCTCAGGCAAAAGGCTTTATGAGATTGGAAGGCGGGGTGAGGGAGACGGAGAGTTCAATTATCCTGGATACCTCTTTGTTGACCAAGAAGCTCTTCTTTATGTTAGTGACTCCCTTAACTTCAGGATTCAGATATTTGGGCCTGATGGAAAATTCATAGGGAAATTCGGTGAGCCAGGGGATGCCTATCACACCTTTGACAAACCAAAGGGTGTTGCCTCTGATTCAGAGGGCAATATATATGTTGTTGATGCAGGTAAGGACATGGTAAAGATTTTTGATAGGCAGGGAAACCTTCTCCTCTTCTTTGGCGAAAAGGGCCATGAATATGGAAAATTTTACCTTCCAACAGGTATATTTATATATGACGATGTGATTTATGTAGCTGACACAATTAATATGAGGATACAGGCCTTTGAGTATTTAAAGGGAAAGAGATGATAGATCATCTGAAATTATACGAAGAACTGAAAGAAACTATGGACCCCTCTGCTGCAAAGAAGATAGCAGAGGCCTTGAAGGATATTTATGAAGACCTAAGGGATGGTATCATAAGGGAAGGCTTCAGGGATTTAAAAGATATATTAGCTGGCTTGTCTGAGAGACTTCTTACCTTTGAAAAGACTTCTGAGGAGAACTTCAACAGGGTATGGAGGTCAATTGATGAACTTGCTGAGGCACAGAAGAGAACAGAGCAAAGGGTAAATGAACTTACTGAGGCTCAGAGGCGGACAGAGGAGAGAATGAATGAATGAACTTACAGAGGCCCTAAAAGAGACACAAAAAGAGCTCAAGGTCCTTGCAAAGGAACTTGCTGATACACGGGAGATGGTTGGTGGTCTTTCTGATACTGTTGGTTACAGCCTTGAAGACAGGGCAATAAAATCCCTTCCCTCTATCCTTAAAAATAAATATGGCATCATAGTTGCAGATAGGCTTGTGAGAAAATTTATAAAATACAATGCCAGGCATGATGAGGTGAATATATTCGGCACAGGCAAAAAGGACAAAAGGACTATTACAATTATAGGAGAGGCAAAATCAAAACTTTCAGAAAAGCACATAGAAAAACTCTTAAAACTTATAGAAAGACTAAGAAAGACAGGGGTAATTCAGAAAGAGGTCTTTCCCGTTATGGTAACCTATTCAGCCGAGCCTGCAGTAGAAGAGATGGCAAAAGAAAAAGGGGTGAACCTAATCTGGTCCTATGAGCTATAAGATACAAAGAATATATGTTCACTGTTTCACTCTTTTAAGGAGGACATCTCTCTTTCCCCGCAGGTTTATCACTTCACACTCCCCGCTTATTCTTTTTCTCATTCTCTTGCTCCCATCTATAGTCTTTAGTCAGGGTCCTGGGAATCTGACAGCCCCTGGCAATAAACACAACCTTTCATCAACCCAGACAGGCACAACAATAAAGGCAGTATCTGAGACAAGGATCTGTATATTCTGTCATACACCGCATAGTGCAATCGAGGTGCCACTCTGGAATCACACATTATCATCTGCCCAGTATACTGTATCTGTCCCTCCAGGTGTTACAGGAACACAGCTAACATATCCACTTAATCCTCCTGATGGAGACTCTAAATTGTGCCTTAGCTGTCATGATGGCACAGTGCCCCTTGGAGCAGTTCACAACCTCGGTGGAGTCTATGATACCATTATCCAGATGGGTGCAGGGATTGGACTTGGCCCATTAACAGGCCCATCTGTTATAGGGACAGATTTAAGCGGTCATCACCTTGTATCAATTGAATACAATAGCTCTCTTGCAACAGATAAGGCGGGGCAGTGTCCTTCTGTTACATGGAAATTAAAAAATCCTCCCCCTGGTCCTCCTTATTTACAGCCAACCCGCAGTCAGTATGTTCCAGGTTGTTCAACCCCTGGTGGTTGCAGAGACCAGAATAACTGGCATTATGGTGTTCAGTGCACATCATGCCATGACCCTCACTATGACCCGACCCCTGGACAGACAAAATTTCTAAGGAATGTTGCACCATCACAGGGCAACTGGCCATGGAATAATTACAGTGGATTATGTTGCACCTGCCATGTGAGGTGTGATACAGGAGCATGCCCATGAGATACCTG
>DAISHO010000059.1:0-9783 GCA_036822495.1 Thermodesulfovibrionales bacterium | reverse complement strand
AGGCAGGTGTGCCCCTTGGTGTAACCTTCTCATTTTTAATATCCTCTCCAATGGTAAACGAGGTTGCCGTGGTTCTGCTCTGGGGTCTCTTCGGATGGAGGATTACAGCCATATATATCGGAACAGGTCTCCTCGTTGCGATATTTGGAGGGTTTATTATAGGAAAACTAAAACTCGAGAAATGGGTTGAGGAGTATGTTTACAAATTTAAAACAGGCCAGACTATGGAGGTTGAGTGCAAGTCCTTCAGAGATAGGCTTGAGTATGCAAGATGGAATACAGTAGATATTCTCAAAAGGGTCTGGCTCTTCATTATCATTGCCATTGCCATCGGTGGTTTTATCCATGGTTATGTTCCTGAGGATTTTCTTGCCCGGTATGCTGGCAAGGGAAATCCCTTTGCAGTTCCAATAGCTGTTGCCCTTGGTGTGCCCCTTTATTCAAATGCAGCAGGTGTGCTTCCAGTGGTATATGCCCTTATGGAAAAAGGTATGAGTATAGGCACAGTGCTTGCCTTTATGATGGCTGTGACTGCCTTGTCTTTGCCAGAGATGATAATCTTGAGAAAGGTCCTAAAGATTCAATTGCTTGCAGTGTTTGTGGGGATAATGATGGTAACAATAATGGCAGTGGGGTATATGTTCAATGCGATATTGTAGGGGGATATATCACAGGAGGCAGGGATATGCTGAAACTCACAATAAAATGGCAGAGGCTTGTGGAAGCTCAAAGGACATGCCCGAGATGTGGTGGGACTGAGGAAGAGCTCGAGAAGGCATTTTTAAAACTGAAGGAGGCACTTCAGCCCCTTGGTATTGAGGTTGTTTTCGTCAAAGAGGAGTTGAGAATGGAGGATTTTAAAAAAGCCCCTCTCGAATCAAACAGGATATGGATTGCCGGAAAAGGTATTGAGGAGTGGCTTGGTGCAAAGACCGGGCAGAGCCAGTGCTGTGACCTGTGCGGTGATTCAGAATGCAGGACAGTAGAGATTGGAGGTAATGTCTATGAAACGATACCATCATCATTGATCATAAAGGCAGGTTTGATTGCAGCTGCAGAACTCTTACCGGTTAAGACACTGTTTAATAGTAAAATTACCCTGATTAGAAGGGGGAAGATATGAAATCGATTGTTACATGTCTTTGAGATGCGGTTCGGAAGATACATTGAGAGAAAGGTGAAGGGGTTCACCAGAACAACAAGGAGGTTTAGAAGATGGAGATCAAGGTATTAGGCCCAGGATGTGCAAATTGCCAGAAGATGGAGGAACTGGCAAAGAAGGCTGTAAAAGAACTCGGTATTGAGGCAAAGATCGAGCATGTGACAGATATTCAGGAGATTATGAAATACACCATGTCAACTCCGGGTCTTGTGGTCAACGGTAAGCTCAAACATGCTGGAAAGCCATTGCCCAGTCAGGAAAAGGTGAAGGAGTTGATAAAGCAGGAGATGCAATAATGCATGATCTGCTGAATATCTTTAAAGCCCTTTCTGATGAGACGAGGCTCAGGATACTCAAGCTCCTTGAGCATGGTGAACTCTGTGTATGCGATATTGTTACTGCCCTCGATATGATTCAGCCAAAGGTATCCTTTCACCTCAGCGTGCTTCAGGAGGCAGGTCTTGTAAAGAGCAGAAAACAGGGAAAGTGGATTCATTACAGTATAGATGAGTCAGATATCTTCAAACGGTTTCTCCTTATGTCTGTTTTTGAAAGGATACCCGATGAGACAGTAGCTGATGATAAGAGGAGACTCGAGGCATTTCTGAAGAAAAAGAGGCCACTCACAAAGGTTATCGCAATAAAAAATAATAGCAGATGTTGCGGGAGGTAAAACATCTTAAGGTAATCTTTCTCTGAACAGGGAATTCCTGCAGGGGTCAGATGGCTGAGGGATTTACAAGATAACTATGGCAAAACTATCAACAAAGGATAAGGAAAAGCCTTTCATACTCATCGGCGCAGTAATAGCAGGGATAATACTTCAACGATTTATTGGCAAGGAACTGCCGTGGCTCATCTATCTAACTGAGATAGGTGTCTTCTTTGTAATTCTTGCAGTGATGCTTCCTGTGGAGATAAAGGATGTAGGAAGGGCATTTAAAAAATTAAAACCGACCGCAATTGTTCTCTTTGTTAATTTTATCTTCATCCCTGCCTTTTCATGGACCATGGGCTGGCTCATACTCAGGAATTATCCTGAGTTCTGGATCGGCGCCATACTCTATACCCTTACTCCATGTATTGGCTGGTATCTCATATTCACTGATATCGCAAAGGGTGATGTGCCATGGGGGATAGCCCTTCTGCCATGGAATATAACCCTTCAGGTTGTGCTTATGCCTTTTTATCTCTACATCCTTGTTGGAAGAATCATACCTGTTGATATCCTCACCCTTACAAGAAGCGTTGGGTTATTTCTTGTAGCGCCTTTTGTATTAGGCTACATAATCCAGAAGGCAATCGTAAAGGTAAGGGGAAGGGATTATTTCTTTGGTCTCTTTAAAGGTATTCTTAGTGAAGTAAAGCTCTGGGCTCTGGTTGTTGTGATTATAAGTATGTTTGTATCTCAGAGGTCTCTGGATATATCAGATATTAACAAGGTCGGTCTCCTCATAGCATTTCTTATAGCCTTTTTCCTTGTGCTCTTTTTGCTTGCGATAATTATCGGCAAATCCTTTAAACTGGGCTACGAAGACACGGTTACAATGGCATTTACCACTACCGCAAGGAATTCCGAGGCAGTAATAGGCGTTGCAGTAGCGGCATTTCCCGGACATCCTCTTGTTTATTTAGCCATTATTCTTGGACCTGTGGTAGAGCTTCCAATGCTTCTCCTTTTAAGTAGGCTTCTTCTGGGTCTTAGAGAAATAATACGGATTAAAAGGAGTCTATGAATATTAATAAGTATGGCATAGGAATTGATATGAATTCACAATCTTTCATAATTCATTCATTGACATTTCACAATCTCTTGTTATTCTTTTACTAAAGAATAAATCCGGCTCAAGGAGGTAGTTATGAGAGCAAATAGACTCACAGCATTGGCAGTAACATTGATATTCTTCTTAACAGCATCCGCTTCTTTTGCCGCATGGAAAGGCTGGAGGGGCAGTGGAGGATGGGGCATGGGTTCCCAGTATAACAGGATGTATAACCCTGCTACTGTCGAAACCATATCAGGCACAGTAGAATCAGTAGATAAGTTCACACCGATGAAGGGTATGTATTCTGGGATTCACCTGATACTCAAAACAGAAAAGGAGACCATTGATGTCCATCTAGGTCCTGAATGGTATATCGAAAAACTCGACACAAAGATCGAAAAAGGTGACAAGATCGAGGTGAAGGGTTCAAGGGTAACCATATCGGGCAAGCCTGCCATCATTGCTGCAGAGGTGAAGAAGGGGGATAATGTCCTGATTCTCAGAGACAGCGCGGGCATTCCTGCATGGGCAGGATGGAGAAGATAAAATAATAAAAAGAGCCCTGCTTGAGACGGGCAGGGCTCTTAAGACATTCTATGAAAAATAGGGTAGTATTATGCCTTTTTCTGTCTTTTTTGGAGGGTATCTTTTAAGTCTGTTGATTGCCATTATATAAAGCAATTCTCGCTTTTCTTTATCACGGGGTCTTCTGCGGGCCCTTTTCTCAATCAGAAGGCCTTCTTCTAAAAGTTCTGCCTTCACCTTCTTTGCAATTGTCTTGAGTTCCTCATAATTATACCTGCCCATATGTTGCTCCTTTTAAGTTTCTAATATCTCCTCAAGGAGTTGAATTGTTCCTTCTTGCAAAGCCCTTTCTTTTAGATATTCTCTATCAATGGGCTCGCCAGTAGCTTCCTTTACTTTTACCAATACCTTTACCCAGATAAGGCTATCCTCATCTTTCCAGAATCTTGCAGCATTCAGCCTGTCTATAATCAGGTCCTCAATGGAGATTACCTTGACCTCAAGGTCTTCTCCAACAATAATTGTATTGACCCTTTCTTCTGCCTGAGGACCCTCATCAAGGTTGCTGCCGAGCCAGTCTATATAAATATCAAGGTCTTCATTGACCCAGATTCTTCCCTTTTTTATAAATCCCCATTCCTTTAAAACTGCCTCCAATATATCCTTTTGAGCCTTTATGTCAATATCTCCTGTTGTATAGCTGCCCTGTGTATATATCTCAAGGCTGAGGCCCCCAACTACTATCGGTTCCTTCCCACCCCTTCTTTTGACCTCTTGAGTCAAAAGACCAACAAATAAGGCCCTTCTTTTAACAGGGTCTTCTATTGTTTTAAGTCTATCAATAAGATTCATAGTGTATTATAAATAAGACCACAGATTTAAGGCTATCATTGATTCTTAATATAACTTCTGTTACATTTATAACAGATGTTAAAGAAAAGAAATAAGGGCTGGCTTTTATTCTTTTACAGCGTTCCTTCAAGGCCTGTTGCCAGCAGGATGAAGATATGGAGAAGGCTTATACAGGCAGGGGCATTGTTATTTCGTGGAGCTGTTTATATACTTCCATACAGTGATGAGCATTATGAGTTCTACCAGTGGCTGACAGAAGAGGTTAATGAGATGGGTGGAGAGGCGGCCTTTGTCTATGTTGAAAGGATAGAAGGGGTAGAGGACAGGGAGATTGTAGAGTTATTTAACAGACAGCGGGAGAGGGATTATCTGAAGATAGAGAAAGGGCTTGAGGAGATAGAAAGGAGACTTCAGAGCATAAAAAAAGGAAGCCAGACTTCTATAAATAAAAAATTGCAGGGTAACCTTAATAAGATAGAAAAGGAGTTTGAGGGCATTGTTAAGACCGATTTCTTCTCTTCAAAGCCGTCTGCAAGCCTCAGGGGGGCTATAGCAGAACTGAAAGCAGAATTAGAAAGACTCGAGAAGTCTCGGAGTATTTCAAAGCCACTCCCTTTGCCCTTTCGGGATATAAAGGACTATCAGGGAAAGACATGGGTCACGAGGAGCAGACCCTTTGTGGACAGGATGGCCTCGGCATGGCTCATCAAGAGGTTTATAGATCCAGGTGCAACTTTTAAATTTATTCAACAGGACAGGAGGCCCTCAAAGGGCACAGATGTTATAGGTTTTGATATCAGTGGTGGAGATTTCTCTCATCTTGGCGATATGTGTACCTTTGAGGTCTTGATAAAGTCTTTTAATCTTTCTGACAGAAGACTGAAAAGAATAGCAGCAATCGTTCATGAGATAGATATAGGTGATGAGAAGGTCAAGACACCTGAATCAAAGGGCATAGAATTACTGTTGAGGTCCATCAGGAAGACTTCGAGGACCGATGAAGAGGCCATCACCAGGGGTATGGAGGTATTCGAGATGCTTTATCAGGCTATATAAAAATTTTTCTTGAATTTTTTATGTAATAAGTGTTACATTAAAATCAGATATAACATATAAGGAGGTTCCGTTATGAATAAGGCGATAGAGATGGTGATTAATCTAATGGCAGCATCGGCAAGGACGGCACCAAAGGCTGGTGGAAAGGATTTCTTAGAGATAGTCGTGATAACAGAAGATGATGACCTGAAAAAGATTGCCGCTCTGATGAAGAAGTTTGCTCATGAGAGCAGCAATGAGGCATACTGGCTGAGGGATGCGTCAAACATAGAAAATTCTGACGCACTCCTGCTTGTGGGTCTCAGAGAGCCCGTAACTGCGGGTTATGACTGCGGTGGATGTGGTTATTCAACATGTAAGGATTTTATACAAAATAGACAGATGGCAGAAAAGGATATGGGATATTCAGGCCCTCATTGTGTGATGAGAATGATAGATATAGGTGTTGCCCTTTCTTCAGCTGCAAAGACTGCAAGTTTTTTGAATGTAGATAACAGGATTCAGCAGAGGGTAGGAGCTGCAGCTAAGAAGCTGGGCCTTATAAAGGCAGAGGTGGTTCTTGGTATACCTGTCAGCATCACAGGTAAAAACATCTATTTTGATAGACAGGCTGTGGTAAAACATTAAACATTAAATATGACACCTTCATTTATGGCATTATGCACAGTGGGATTCTTTGCGAGGCTCTCCTATGCCCTTGCAAGAACCCCTGTTCTTCCTCTCTTTGCCCTTTATCTGGGAGCAGGACCTGAGGTCATAGGTTTTGTTGTTGGTGTATCAACAATAACAGGAATTCTCTTCAAACTTCCATCAGGTGCCCTATCAGACATCCTGGGAAGGGTAAGGACAATGCTGATAGGGCTTGTGATATTTGCTGTTCTGCCCTTCAGCTATCTTCTTGTTAGGGATTATTCCCTACTTATTGTAATAAGGTTTATCCATGGCCTCGCAACTGCTATATATGGTCCTGTTTCTATGGCTGTTATTGCTGACATTGCCGGTAAGAATAAGGGGACCATGCTTTCGTGGTTTTCATCTATCACTATTATTGGTAATCTTATTGGTGCACCTGTTGGTGGCTTTATTATCCACAATATATCAGAGTCTGCTTCAGGATTTCATGCTGTTTACATTATCAGTGGAATTTCAGGCGTGGTCTCTCTTCTGATTGCCTTGAGGTTTTTAAATTACAAAGAGGGTAGAAGCAAAGAGAAAAATTTAAAGGATTCATACAGGAGATTCTTTTCAGGCATAAAAGAGGTTATCAGTGATAAGCGGATATTGATAACCTCAAATATGGAAGGATTACAGAATATGACAGTTGGGGCATTAGAGGCATTCCTTCCAGTCTATGCAGTAAGGGTTGCAGGTCTTAATGAATTTCAGGCAGGCCTTCTATGGGGTGTGCAGGTTTTTATAACCATTCTCTCGAAACCGATTATGGGAAAAACATCTGATAGATATGGAAGAAAGCCCATCATTATTACAGGCATGCTCCTTTGTGCTATCTCCTTTGGTTCAATTCCACTTCTGAGGGATTTTTATCTACTCATGTTCTCAGCACTTATATTTGGTCTTGGAGAGGCCTTTGTGACATCATCTTCTGCTGCCCTTGTTGCAGATATAAGTAGGGAGAGACATTTTGGAACAGCCATGGGGACCTTCGGTACTATATTTGATATAGGTCATGCCTCTGGTCCTATCCTTGCCGGTCTTTTAATTGCTCAAATGGAGTACCTCTATTCCTTCTGGATACTCTCTTTAATGCTCCTTCTCTCTCTGCCTGTTTTTATTTATTATGTGAGGGTAGATAAAGAATGATGATATTCTAATTCCAGCCTTATATATGTTAATGTATTTCATGAATGCCATTGAGTTTGTGCCTGAGGTGGCAACAAGAAGGGCTTTGAATGAATTGAGGGAGAGATTGCTTGAGGCACTGAAGGATAATCTCCTGAAGATTGTCTTCTTTGGTTCAAGGGCGAGGGGGTTTTTTGAGCCTGATTCTGATCTGGATATCCTCATACTTGTCAGGAAGAAAGACCGTGAGACTACCGACAGGATATTTTCTATAGCTCAGGAGATAGAGGATGCCATACTTTTCTATAAGATCTCTTTTTCTATTCATCTTTATAACATAGAGGGCTATCTTGATTTGAAAAAGGTGGGGAGCCTTTTTATCAAAAACATTGAATCAGAGGGATTGGTGGTTTATGAAAGAGTCAATGACGATTGAAGACAGGATAAATCTGTCCCTGTATAGAAGAGAGGTTGCCCTTGAACGACTAAGAGCTGCGGAGGTGCTTTTCAAGGAAGGATTTTATAATGATGCTATCACAAGGGCCTATTATGCCATTCATTCTATCTCTCGAGCTCTGCTGATTTTATACGATATCAGGGCAACAACCCATGAAGGCGTAAAAACAATGCTTTCAAAACAATTGGTAAGAGAGGCAAAGGTCCTATCATCAGATTTTGCAAAAAAATTTTCTATTCTTAAGGCATTGAGAGAAGATGCTGACTATGAGGACTTTATCAGGTTTTCTTCTACGGATGCTGAAGAGGCATTGAAGATTGCACGGGATTTTTTAGAAAAGACATCGGATGTAATAGATCAGGTAATAAAGGATATAAGAAAAAGCTAATGGTAGTATGGAGCTTCTCAGGATAAAAAACCTTTTTTATACTGTAAATGACAGGCATATCATAAAGAACCTTAATCTCTCAATCTATCCTCAGGAGATTCATGCCCTCCTCGGAGCGAATGGCTCAGGCAAGACCACCCTTGCCTATCTCATAATGGGCTGTGATGGTTATAGACCATCCTCAGGAGAGATAATCTTTGATGGGAAGATAATTAATGACCTTCCAGTTCATGAGAGGGCGAGGCTTGGGATTACCATGGCATGGCAGGAACCTGTAAGGTTTGAAGGTATTTGCGTTGCTGATTATTTAACCCTTAAGAGCCGATTTGTTTCCTCAAAATCACTTCAGCCTTCAGCCTTAAGCCTTAAGCCATCATTATCGCCTGCTTACTATCTCGAGATGGTAGGTCTTGAGCCCTCCCTTTATCTTGACAGGATGGTTGACAGGTCCCTGAGTGGTGGAGAAAGGAAAAGGATAGAACTCGCCTCCCTTCTCGCCTTAAACCCGAGGCTTGCAATCCTTGATGAACCAGACTCAGGAATTGATATGCTCTCCACACAGGACATTATTAATGTCATAAATGCCTTCAAGGAGAATGGTTCTGCTGTATTGCTCATAACCCATAGAGAGGAGATCGCCCTCATTGCAGACAGGGCATCCCAGATATGCCACGGTGAGATCATTACTTCAGGCAGTCCAAAAGAGGTCTCGGAATATTACAAATCTAAGAGATGCCTTGTGTGTGATGGAGAGGTCTGTCGTGAATGAGCTTAATGAGCTTTTAAATGCCTTTGGAGCCACAGGAGCTGATAAAAGGATATTCGAAGATAAAGACATAGCCCATCTTGCAGCAAGCGGACATAAGATATTGAGCATGAGGGGTGTAGAAGGACTTGAGGTAGATGCAAGGGAGACCCTTACAGGGATTTCTACAAATGTGGTTGTTAAGGAAGGTGTAATATTAAAGAATCCCGTGCATCTCTGTTTTGGTGTAATTCACAAAAAGGGGATTCAGAGGATAAAAATTAATGTAAGATTAAAAAAGGATTCCTATGCCCATTTTATCGCCCACTGCATATTTCCAAAGGCAGAAAAAGTAAAGCATATCATGGATGCAGTTATAGAGATCGGAGAAGATGCAGAGATGAGGTATTCTGAGACCCATTATCACGGACTTTATGGAGGAATAGAGGTTGTCCCTAAGGCAGTTGTCAGAGTTAACAGAAACGGCAGATACTTTACAGATTTTAACCTAACCACTGGAAGGGTGGGGATTCTTTTTATAGATTACTCTGTAGAGGCAGGTGAAAAAGCGATAGCTGAGTTGACAGCAAGGGTCTTTGGCCATGGTGATGATAATATAAAAATAAAGGAAAAGATTGTTCTTTCTGGAAGGGATTCAAGGGGCTTGATAAAGACGAGGGTAGCCCTTGAGGATGAGGCAATGGCAGAGGTCACCGGTATCACAGAAGGAAATGCAGAAGGTGCAAGAGGTCATGTTGATTGTATGGAGATAGTTAAGGATAGGGCAGTTGCAAGGGCTATCCCCATTGTAAATGTCACCCATCCCCTCGCAAAGGTAACACACGAGGCAGCTATAGGAAGTGTTGATAAGCTTCAGATGGAGACCCTCATGGCTCATGGACTTTACCCTGAAGAGGCAGTTAATCTTATTGTGAAAGGGATATTGCGATAGAACTCAATTAAGGATTATGCACTGGTGTCCAAAACAAATTGGAAGGGGCTTTTAAAATAGGCTGAAGTAGGCTACAGGCT
>DAISHO010000058.1:0-9790 GCA_036822495.1 Thermodesulfovibrionales bacterium | reverse complement strand
TGGTAGGCGGAACAGGGATCGAACCTGTGACCTCAGCCTTGTAAGGGCTGCGCTCTCCCAACTGAGCTATCCGCCCGAGAGATTATATTTTAACAATTTTAAAGCAATTTTTGTCAATCACGCTTTTCATCTCTATCTACATGAGAGACTTCTTTATCCTTTGCAGGTTCACCAGGAATCCTGTATTCTTCAGTTGCCCATTTGCCAAGGTCTATAAGCTTGCATCTTTCAGAACAAAAGGGCCTCCAAGGGTTTTCTTGCCATGTGGTTACAACCTTACAAGTTGGACAGATAACTTTCATATTTAATTTTAACATATGTTAATATATATTCATGATTCTTGGTGTAAATGTTGACCATGTGGCTACCATAAGGCAGGCACGACTGGCAAAAGAGCCTGATCCTGTAATGGCCGCTACTCTGGCAATTCTGGGCGGAGCAGATGGTATAACTGTCCATTTGAGGGAAGACAGGAGGCATATACAGGACAGGGATCTTCGGTTATTAAGAGAAATCGTCAATGTAGAGCTAAATCTTGAGATGGCTGCTACAGATGAGATGCTTAAGATAAGTATAAATGTAAAACCAGACCTCGTAACCATAGTTCCTGAAAAAAGGCAGGAACTTACAACAGAAGGCGGGCTTAATGTTAGAGATAATCGCGAAGGACTGAAAGAATTTATAAAAAAGATCAATGACAAAGGCATACCAGTAAGCTTTTTTATCAATCCATCTATTGAAGATGTAGATATCTCAAGAGAGATAGGAGTTCAGATGGTAGAGATTCATACAGGCATGTATGCTGATGCATCTCCAGCAAACAGGGTAGAGGAGCTCAGAAGGATAATGAACGCAGTCCAAAGGGCTAAATCTGTTGGCCTTGAGGTAAATGCAGGCCATGGCCTTAATTATCACAATGTTAAGGCTGTGGCTTCCATATCTGGCTTGAGAGGACTTTACATTGGCCACAGTATTGTGGCAAGGGCAGTACTTGTAGGAATGAAAGAGGCAGTAAGAGAGATGAAAAATCTCATAGAGGAGTCTCAGAAACAGTAGGATTCCTGGCGTGATTAAAGGAATGGGTATTGATATTGTAAGGATAGATAGAATAAAAAGGGCATCAGAGAGATGGGGAGAGAGATTTCTAAGGAGAATATTTTCAGAAGATGAATTAAATTACTGTCATTCTAAGATCAACTCTTTTGAATCCCTCGCTGCAAGATTTGCTGCAAAGGAGGCCTTTGTCAAGGCTATTGGAAGAAGGATAGACTTTAAATCCATTAAAATTTATAATGAGCCTTCTGGAAGACCATATCTGATAGTTGAAGATAGTTCTCTACCTTCTAATTTAAGATTCCATCTCAGCCTCAGTCATGATTCAGAATATGCTATCGCCACGGTTATTGTAGAGGAATTAAATGAAGGTTGTAACTGCTAAGGAGATGTCCTTCATAGATATCGTTACCACTAAAGAATATGATATACCTTCTCTTCAACTCATGGAGAGGGCTGGAAAGGCAGTGGCAGGCATATTGAGGGAGCATTTTAAAAAAGGAAAGGTAGTTATTATTGCTGGTCCCGGTAACAATGGTGGAGACGGCCTTGTAGCAGCGAGGTATCTTAAAAGATATAGATTTAAAGTAAAGATTTATCTCCCCTGGGAAGAACATAATATGAGTGATGATGCAAGGTCAGAATTAGAAAGAATAAAGAGAAGTAAAATTCCCTATGTATTCACTTCAGAGATAAAGAAGGAAGATATTAAAGATGCCATTATAGTAGATGCCCTTTTCGGTACAGGTCTTAAAAGGGAGATATCAGGCAGGATTGCTGAAATTATAGATCTTATCAATAATTCAGGAAATCCTGTTGTAGCTGTGGATATTCCATCTGGTATATCCTCTGATGATGGTTCTATAATGGGAAGGGCAGTTAAGGCAGATATTACTGTTACCTTTGGTCTACCAAAAAGAGGGCATCTCCTCTATCCAGGTTCAGAATACACTGGTAGACTTTATGTGGAGGATATCGGTTTTCCTGAGGAATTGATTAAATCAAAAGACCTGAGGGTTGAGCTCCTTGAGAAGGACTTCATTAAAACACTTATCCCTCAAAGAAAGAGATATTCTCACAAAGGCACATATGGTCATTTGCTCATTATAGCAGGCTCAAAGGGGAAGACAGGGGCCTGTCTTCTTGCAGCAAGGGCAGCCCTCCGGACCGGGGCAGGACTTGTAACAGTTGGAGTACCTGAGTCATTACTTCAAGTATTCGAATCGAGGGTTACTGATGAGATGTGTCTCGGCCTTCCTGATAGAGGCGATGGGTTACTAAAAAAAGATGCTATAGATCTAATTCTTGAGTTTATAAAAAAGCCAGGCCGGGTTATTGCTATAGGCCCGGGTATTGGTGTTTCAGAGGATACGAAGGTTATTATCAAAGAATTAATAGAGCAGACTGAGGTCCCTTTGGTTATAGATGCGGATGGTATTAATTGCCTTCAGGGTATGGCTGAGATACTAAAAAACAAAAAGGGAGATATAGTCCTCACACCCCATCCAGGAGAGATGGCAAGATTAACAGGTCTTCAGATAGAAGAGATAGAGAGAAGAAGAATAGACCTTCCCCAGGAGCTATCTCTAAAATATGGAGCAACAATAGTGCTTAAAGGAGTGCCTACTGTCATAGGACATAATGGCAACTCTTATATAAATCCCACAGGAAATCCTGGCATGGCAAAGGCTGGTAGCGGTGATGTTCTGACAGGTATTATAGCAGGTCTTATGGCTCAGGGATTGGGGGGGGTAAATTCTGCCCTTCTTGGCGTTTACCTGCACGGTCTTGCCGGTGACATAGGTGCATCCCATAAGGGAGAGCATAGCCTTCTTGCCTCTGATATAATTGAATATATACCTGAGGGTTTTAAGGAGTTAATGAATGGATGACCTCATAATACCACCTATTTTCCCAAATAATATCAGGGCATTCTTTACAACAAGGCATAGACACCCCTTTATAAATCAAACACATATCCCTATTTATAAACCTGTTCAAAGACATACTTCTAATGTAATAGTTCTTGATGGCTTACAGAGGATTATTGGTGATGCTGTTATTACAGATAAAAAAGGTATAACCCTGTGCATTGAAACAGCAGATTGTGTACCCATACTTTTATGTGATCCTGAGGTACCTGCTATAGGTGCAGTCCATGCAGGCTGGAGGGGAACTGCAGCAGGCATACTAAAAAATACAATCCAGAAGATGAAGGAATTATACTCATCAGAGCCCGCTCGAATCCTTATGGCAATAGGGCCATCAATTGGGCCATGCTGTTATGAGGTTGATGAACCGGTTATGAGGGCTGTTTCTCAGGTGACAGGGACTCATTATACCTCAAGGAATGGCAAATATTATATAAATCTTAAGGAAGAGAATCTCATGCAGGCCCTATCTGAGGGTCTGCAAAGATATAACATATGGCTCTCAAGTGAATGCACCTTCTGCAATCCCCATAAATTTCATTCTTACAGATACTCCAGAGATACAGAGGGAAGACAGGGAGGATTTATTATGATTGAATTTTAAATTTATTTGTGGTAACTTTGAAATAGAGAACTGAGGCCACAGAGTGCAGGTGGCAAAATAAAAAAATAAGGAGGCTAAAATTGAAAGAACAGGAAATTATTGAAAGATTGAGGAAGGAAAATGAGGAGTTCAGAAGACTTGAGCAGGAACACAGGAGTCTTGACTCTACCTTAAAAGAGCTTGAGACAAAAAGGTTCCTTACAGCTGAGGATGAAATTGAAATCCATAAAATAAAAAAATTGAAACTTTCAAAGAAGGATCGCATGCTTGAACTGATAGAGGAGTATAAAAAGAGCCATTCCTTAAATTAAAAAAATTTTTTCTTTTTTTAAAGAATCTTAAATAAAGATTTTAAAGAATCTTAAATAAAGAGGAGGATTTTTATGCCTTTAAGGAGCTCAAAGATTAAAAAAGGACTTGAAAGGGTACCCCACAGGGCACTTCTCTATGCAACAGGAATACCAAAATCAGAAATTAACAAACCCTTCATTGGAGTTGCAACGAGTTTTACAGACATCATACCTGGTCATATTGGCATGAGGGACCTCGAGCGTTTCATAGAAAAGGGAATCCATACAGGAGGCGGTTATCCCTTTTTCTTTGGAATACCTGGTATTTGTGACGGAATAGCAATGGGCCATAGAGGTATGCACTACAGCCTTCCTTCAAGGGAGCTCATTGCTGATATGGTAGAGACCATTGCCGAGGCTCATCAGCTCGATGGACTCGTGCTTTTAACTAATTGTGACAAGATCACACCAGGTATGCTCATGGCTGCAGCAAGGCTAAACATCCCATCCATTGTTGTTACAGCTGGACCAATGCATTCAGGAATATTAAAAGGAAAGAGACTCTCTCTTGTAAATGATACCTTTGAGGCAATAGGGAAATTCAAAAAGGGCCTTATATCCTCTGAGGAGCTTGAACAGCTTGAGCTCTGTGCCTGTCCTGGACCTGGCTCCTGTCTGGGAATGTACACTGCAAATACCATGGCCTGTGTGACAGAAGCCCTCGGGATGAGTCTTCCAACCTGTGCAACCAGTCTTGCCATTACCTCTCATAAAAGAAGGATTGCCTTTGAGAGCGGAAGGAGGATTGTGGAACCCATAAAGAGAAATATTACTCCAAGAAAGATCATGACAAGGAAGGCCTTTGAAAATGCCATAAGGGTTGATATGGCCCTTGGTGGTTCTACAAATACAGTCCTCCACATACCTGCTATTGCCCATGAGGCTGGTGTTGACCTACCTCTTGAAGTCTTTGATGAATTAAGCAGAACAACCCCTCATATAGCAAATATGCTTCCAGGAGGGGAACATTTCCTTGAGGACCTCGATACTGCTGGAGGAATCCCGGCAGTCCTTAAAAGGCTCGGAAAACTTATTCACAACACATCAACAGTCAGCGGATTTACTACCCATCAGATAGCCCAGAGGGCTGAGATATATAATGAAGAGGTAATCAGACCCCTTGAGAAGGCCTATCATAAAGAAGGTGGCATAGCAATCCTGAGAGGAAATCTTGCACCTCAGGGAGCTGTTGTAAAACAGTCTGCTGTAAGTTCTAAGATGATGGTCTTTGAAGGCACAGCAAAGGTATTTGACTCAGAAGAACAGGGTATGAAGGCTATACTTAATGGTGAGATCAAGCCAGGTGATGTTGTGGTGATTCGCTATGAAGGACCAAAAGGCGGACCAGGCATGAGAGAGATGCTCTCACCTACTGCAACTATTGCAGGAATGGGATTGAGTGACTCCGTTGCCCTTATCACAGATGGAAGATTCTCGGGCGGAACGAGGGGGCCCTGCATCGGTCATATATCGCCTGAGGCAATGGAGGGTGGCCCTATAGCGATTGTGAGGAATGGTGACAGGATTAAGATAGACGTACCAAACAGAAGAATAGACCTTCTTGTTTCAGATGAGGAGATCAAAAACAGACTTTCAAAATGGAGGCCTCCAAAACCAAAGATTACAAGGGGATGGCTTGCAAGATATGCAAGGCTCGTTACCTCAGCAGGGACTGGTGCTGTTATGAGGGCAGACTAAAAAGCCCGGGCTGTCTTTTTTGAGGCTTATCAGGCAAATAGATTCTTTCAATAAAATCTTCAGGAATCTCTTGAAGAAAGGGAGACGGTTTCTGTTCGAGGAGCTTTCCGTATATCTTTCTTTTTCTCGAATAAATAAGATATAGCTCTTCCTTTGCCCTTGTCATGGAAACATAAAGGAGTCTCCTCTCCTCTTCTATTTCACTGCCTTTATAAGGCATGAGTCCTTCTTCAAGACCTGTTATAAAGACTACGCTGAACTCAAGGCCCTTAGCCATATGCATTGTAAGAAGCCTCACTGCTTCTCCTGAAAAAGTATCATCCTGGGGTAATACAAGATTGAGCCAGCTAATGAGGTCATCAGTGGAACTGGGTTCATAATTCTGAATTAATGACCTGAAGAAATTATACTTTTCTTTGAGATAATAAATTAATTCTTCAAGAGTCTTGTTCTGGTTTTCATTTATATAAGATAAGGCCTCTTTTATCTCTTCATTAATGGCCCGTCCCATAATATAACAGGGAATACCTGAAGCCTTTAAAGAGGATTCCATCTGATATGCCTGAAGATTCGTCCTCATAAGGACAGCCATATCTGAAAAACTTATACCTTTTTGGTGAAGACCTATACCATGGCTGGTCTTAAAGAGGTTGTAATGGCTTGTTCCACCGAGCTTTTCTTCAATTGTATTTATAATAAATTGAACCTCACCATCTTCATCAGGAACAGAAATGACCTTTATCTTTTTACCTTCTCCCTTCTGGGGTTTGATAACCCTGGGTATCCTATTTGTATTTCTTTCAATAAGGAATTCTGAAGCCTTTACCACAAAGGCCTGAGAGCGATAATTAGTATCCAGTATAAACCTTCTTGTAAAAGGATAGTCTTTTTCAAAATTCAGAAAGTTTTCTACATTTGCTCCCCTGAAGGAATAAATGGACTGATCAGGGTCCCCTACAGCATAGATATTCTGAGGGGAAAGGGCTTTTATTAACCTGTATTGAAGAGGATTGATATCCTGATATTCATCAATTATAAGATGGAGCTCTGGCCTCGTATAAATACTTTGAACCTCAGGAATTGATAGGAGTTCCAGGGCCTTTAATATCAGATCGTCATAATCAAAGGCTTCCTCTTTTCTTAAAACCTCCTGATACCTGTTAAAGATCTCCCATGTTTTTTCATCAGGTATAAGGAGGAAATTCTTTATTGCACATATCCTCTCGATTATATCCTCTGACCTTACCCTTCCTGTAATATTTTTTATAATCACCTTCTGCTCTTCTCTTGTAATAACCTTAAAAGATTCAAGTTTATTCTCCCTTATGATCTTGAGGCCGAGCATATGAAATGTACCAGTAAATAGACCCCTGAAATCCTTAAAGACCCTTAGCCTATTTCTGAGTTCAAGGGCTGCCTTGTTTGTGAAGGTAATAGCAACAATATCCTCTGGCCTTACTCCCTGATAGAGGAGATAGGCAATCCTTCTTACAATTGTCATAGTCTTTCCTGTCCCAGGACCTGCAACAACAAGGACAGCCCTATCCTGAGCTGTTACAGCAAGTCTCTGGGACTCATTGAGACCATCAAGTATTGTAGCAATATCCATCATTCTGCAAGAAGCCTTTTAATCAGCATGGTTCCATAGCATCCCCTTGGAAGCTCGAAATTAAGATAAAGGGCCTTTTTACCACTGTAAAGGTCGTCATCTTTTATTGAATACTCCTTAATCACTGGTATAACAATAAAAGGCCTGTTAGTAGAGCTAAAAAAGGCCTTTCTTATTTTTTTGAGATTAAATTGAGCAGGCCTTAATTCTAATTCTTTAAGGATATCATTATAAATCTCAGTGGTAAGCTCATCGGGCATTGAGGTCTTATGGGATGCCATGGGTATAAAGAGACTTTTCATATAATCAAAGACCTGTGGTCTTCTGTAAAATATATAATACCAGAAATTACCTCTGTACTTAATAAGGTCTCCTCCATAAATCATTACCACTCTCTCAGCTACCCTGTTCCAGATGTAAGACTGAAAAGCTGAAAAGAAAAGGGAAAGTTCCTCTTCAGGAATCTTCTGAAGGATTCTTAAAAATGGAGCTGGCTCCTTCTTTATCAATATCTTAAAGGCCTCTTTTTCAAAAGAAGTCTTTGCCCTGTTAAGACAGGCCTCCCAGTTTCCCCAGTTTTCGTAGAAAAACCTCTTCCTATCTTTTTCATCCTTTTTATCTTCAGGATGAATTGCCGTCAGATAGATCTTTAATGCACCATTATAATGCCTTTTCAATATCTTTTCAGCAATAAAACCCTGATCTGGTGAATAGCTTCCGAATCTCTGGTCATCAAAGTAATTCGGAAAACCATATTCTCTGACACAGGGTAATTCTGTCATAACCCTCTCTATCTCTTTCTGATTCATATCCCTGAGCATCACCTTAAATTCATTCCCTTCTATAAGGTCTGGACCCATTGGTCTATCCATATCACCCACATATTTCAGACTGAAGGACTCTTCAGAGATATCTTCTATCTTTTCATTTTCTATGGTTATGTACTGACTTGTAAGGGCATATCTGTCCTTTTTTCCACCATAGGAGAATCTCTTGAAAGAAATTCCAAGTCTTTTAGATAATCTTATTAGAAGGTCAACAGTGTTGAAATTCCTTTTTGTAAGTTGATAGACCCTGTATCTACCTCCTTCCTTGAAAGGAAGTAAGGCCCTTTCCTCAACAATAAAATCCTCTGGTCTTACTTTTATCTTCATAGAAGGTCTGGTTGACTCAGCATATAATGTTTGCTATAGTATAAGTAAATTCATGCTTCATAAACAAATCTCATGATACCGAGGATTGAGCTTTTCAAAGACCTTTCTGAAAAAGAATTATCAGAGGTTGAAGCCCTTTCAGAAAAGATAAGTTTCAAGAAAAAAGATACGATATTTTCTGAAGGAGAACCCTCTGATTGGTTTTATATCCTTCTTAAAGGCAAGATAAAGATAACAAAACTCTCCTATGACGGCAAGGAGATAATCCTTGAATTAATACAGGCACCTGATTTCTTTGGCGGTCTTGCTGTGTTGAAGGGTTTTCCCTATCCAGCCAGTGCAATCTGTCTGGAGGATTGCGAGGTTCTGAGGATTCCGAAAAAGGCCTTCCTGAGGCTTGTGGATAAATATCCTTCCATCAGCAAGGCTATGCTATCTTTTTTAATAGAGAGGGTAAAGGTTACTCAGGAGACCCTTAAGAATGTTGCCCTTGAAAAGGTCGAGACAAGGATAGCCTCTGCCCTCTTGAGGCTCTCAGAAAAGTACGGGAAACAGGACAGAGAAGGGATATTGATTGATGTAAGGCTTACAAAACAGGAGCTTGCTGATATGGTTGGCACAACAGTGGAGACAGCTATCAGGACAATGAGCAGGTTCAAAAAATCAGGCTATATTACCGAAAGGAACGGAAAGACCATTATAACCAATACTATGAAACTAAAAGAAATTGCCGAGTCCTGATAAGGTTATTGTCCTTCCTTTGAATAAAGTGTTGCTATCATATTGTAAAAAAATATCACTATTGAAAGGCCTTCGAGGATTCCTGAGGCCACAGTCAGCCCTCTGTAAATAGAATTGCCAGGGTTGAAGGTCTCGAGGGTATAAAATAAAAGCATACCGATAAGTCCGATGTTCGCAATATAGAACTGTATCTCTCCAAGGGTTTTGCTCTTGAGCATCCTTCCAACAAATCTTGGGAGGATATGGTATCCCACTCCATAGATCATCATGGATACCCATCCGAGCATATTCAAATGGGAATGGACAAACTTCAGTCTTAGAAGTTCTGGATTGTAAAGCATAAGGATGCCAAAAATAGTTGATATGAATAGATACACAATACTTGCACCAATAAAATTCTTTACAAAACGATCCATAATTTAACCTCCCTCTGTTTTATTCTTAAGCCTTCTGAATTCCTCTCTTTTAAATTCCCATACAAAAGGAATCGCCTCTTCAAGCCATTGAGTACTTCCTCTGGTTTTAAAGAAAGAAATCTCTCAATATCTTTCAAATTCTTTAAATATATCCTGATAACACATCTGTCAAGGATAAGTCTTAAAAGGGCATGAGGAACTATAGGCTACAGGCTGAAGGCTATAGGCTACAGG